>NZ_JASZYM010000030.1:0-48540 GCF_030317005.1 Variovorax sp. J22R115
CGCAAGGCGCGCAGCTCCTTGCCGCTGGCCACATCCCACAGCCGCGCCGTCTTGTCCCAGCTTGCGGTCAGCACCGTCTTGCCGTCGGCGGAAAACTGCGCACTGGTGACCACGTTTTCATGCCCGCGCAAGGCGCGCAGCTCCTTGCCGCTGGCCACATCCCACAGCCGCGCCGTCTTGTCCCAGCTTGCGGTCAGCACCGTCTTGCCGTCGGCGGAAAACTGCGCACTGGTGACCACGTTTTCATGCCCGCGCAAGGCGCGCAGCTCCTTGCCGCTGGCCACATCCCACAGCCGCGCCGTCTTGTCCCAGCTTGCGGTCAGCACCGTCTTGCCGTCGGCGGAAAACTGCGCACTGGTGACCACGTTTTCATGCCCGCGCAAGGCGCGCAGCTCCTTGCCGCTGGCCACATCCCACAGCCGCGCCGTCTTGTCCCAGCTTGCGGTCAGCACCGTCTTGCCGTCGGCGGAAAACTGCGCACTGGTGACCGGGCCCTCATGCCCGCGAATGACCAAACGGTAGGGGTAGGCAGTGTTTGCCGACCGAAGAAGCGCCTCCGCATTTGGCACTGGGTCGAATCGATGGGCCTCTAGCGCTAGTAGCAGGCTTTTGTCCGGATAGTCCTTCGCAAGGCTCTCTGCCGTTGCAGCAAGTTCCCCGGCTCGGGCGGTGGTGGCCAACGCTTCGGCGCGTTGCCGTTCTTGGTTGGCTGATATCCCGAACCACAGGATGACCGCGATCGCAATGCCGGCGGCGCTCCACAGCGAGGTGCGAACCAGCTTGCGACGCCCGGCGCTGGCGTTGATGAAGGCATATTCCCGCGTGGAGATGCCCTCACGCCGGCGCTGGAGCCAATCCCGTGCCTCGGCTAGGCGCAGCCCCTGCAACAACAGGCCGGCCTGGCGATGCTGCCTCTCCCATTCGATGACTTCGTCATCCAAGCGTTGCCGCCATCCCATAAACTGACGGTCTGCATCCACCCACTCGCGTAACCGCTTCCAATGGGTGATCAGCGCCTCGTGCGCGACCTCGACGGTTGGCGATTGATTGCCGATTTCGGCCGAGCTGACCAGCAGCCGCGCCTTCGCCAGTTGCTCCACCAGCTTGGTCGTCGGCGCGTCGAAGTCCTCCAACAAAGCGCGGCGACGGGTGTCCAATTCGCCTTCCCCGGGGCGCACCAGGCGCAGGACGATGGAGCGGATGCGCTGCTCGGCCTGGGGATCGCTGCGCGTCAGGTCGTCGTAGAGCGCGTCGGCGCGCTTGGCGATGGCGCCTTCGAGCTGCCCCATGGCGTCGTAGGCCGCGCGATGCATCACGCGACCCTGGCGCTGCTCCCACAGCTCGCGCAGCACGAATTCGAGTAGTGGCAGATTGCCGGGCTCGCCCACCGCGTGCTCGAGAATCAGCTCTACCAGGTTCGGCTCGAACTCCAATCCCACCTGCTTGGCCGGCTTGACGATGGCGCAGCGCAGCTCTTCCTTCGTCATCGGCCCAAGGTTGACCTGGGCGCCTTGTAGTCGGTCGGAGAGATCGCGCTGGCTGGTTACCGCTCGACCGAAGTAGTCGCCGCGCAGCGTCAGCACCACGTTCAGCGCCGAGGTCTGTGTGGCTTCGAGCAGGTTGTCGATGAAGCACTGGCGCTGCTCGGCGTTCTCGGTCAGCGTGAAGAGTTCTTCCCACTGGTCCACCACCAGCAGCAGGCGCTGCGTGCCCGGCTGCAGGTCAAGCAGGCGCTGGACCACATCGCGCAGCTTGGTTCGGCCGGCTTGGAGCTGGTCGGCCAAGCGCTGGATCTTGTCCAAGCGCGCGACTTCGTCCATTTCCGGCTCAAGCAGGGAAAGGAGGGCGGCCGACAGGTTGTACAGCGGCCGATCATCGGGAACCAGCGTCACGATCTCCCAGGCGTCGCCGCGCCGCCCGCGGAGCGTGGGCACCAGCCCCGCGCGCACCACCGACGACTTGCCGCTGCCGGACGCTCCCACCACGGCAACCAACCTGTGGCGGCCTACAGCCTCGACCAACTGCTTGGTGGCCGCTTCACGGCCGAAGAAGAAGGCCGCGTCCTCCTCGCGGAAGTAGTTCAGGCCGCGGTAGGGGCAGACCAGTGCCATCGACTGGGCGACGGCCTCTTGCAACTCCGGCCCCGGAGGCTCGCCCCGAATGGCCTTGGCCAGGATCGCCAGACGCTGCGCGTCGTCGGCGCGCTCGCGCAGATCGACCCAGGTGTTCTGGCGCAGGAAGCCCAGCGGGGCCTCGGCACCCGGCAGCAGCACCGGAATGACGGGAAAGACCTTGCCGTTCCGTTCGTCCCGCACCTGCCGGTCAAGTGCGACACCGGCCTCGCGTTGCTGCCAGGACCCCATCTCGCTGCCGGTGCAGATGGCCACGGCCCGGCAGCGGGCCAGGGTGGCCTCCAGGGTAAGCACCCAGCTTGTTCCCGGCGTCAGATACCAGCGATCGAGGAAGACGTGCAGCCCGGCACCGCGCAGCCGCTGCGCCAACGCATCCACCGCCGCGTGGTCGCGCCAGTGGTAGCTCAGGAATACGTCGAAGTCCTCCATCGCCTCCTCGCAGACACGCGAATTCGGAGCCCATATCGCCTTCGCATTGGGCGCGAGCTTATCGGGCAAGGCGCCTTGGGGAATTTACTGCCGATTCCAACGGACGTGTAGTGAACAGGTCCACCATCAGGTCAGGTTCCTGGCAGCGCCAGCCGTCGTGGGCAGACCGAACCGGCGCCGTTCGGCCTCAGTCAACTCACGACCGACTTTTCTGGCCACTTCGGGCGCGACCTCTTCGGCCGACCGGCACTCGGGACAATCCCAAACCCGCGCGGTCTTGTCGAAGCTTGCGGTCACCACTTTCTTGCCGTCGGCGGAGAACTGCGCGCTGGTCACGCCGCCCTCATGGCCGCGAAAGACGCGAAGCTCCTGGCCGCTGGACACATCCCACAGCCGCGCAGTGTGGTCATCGCAGGCGGTCACAACTGTCTTGCCGTCGGCGGAAAACTGCGCGCTGGTGATTGAGCGCCCATGCCCGTGCAAGACGCGCAGCTCCTGGCCGCTGACCACATCCCACAATCGCGCGGTCTCGTCTTGGCTTGCGGTCAGCACCGTCTTGCCGTCGGCGGAAAACTCCGCGTGTTCGATCTGATGCCCGCGCATGGCGCGCAGTTCCTTGCCGGTGGCCACATCCCACAGCCGCGCGGTCTTGTCCCAGCTCACGGTCAGCACCGTCTTGCCGTCAGCGGAAAACTGCGCGCTAGTGACCGTATCCTCATGCCCGCGCAAGACGCGCAGCTCCTTACCGCTGACCATATCCCACAGCTGCGCGGTGTGATCCCAGCTTGCGGTCAGCACCGTCTTGCCGTCGGCGGAAAATTGTGCGCTGCTGACCCAGCTCCCATGCCCACGCATGGCGCGCAGTTCCTTGCCGCTGGCCACTTCCCACAGCCGCGCAGTCTTGTCCTTGCTCGCAGTCAGCACTTTCTTGCCGTCGGCGGAAAACTGCGCGCTGATAACCTCGTCCTCATGCCCGCGAAGGGCGCGCAGCTCCTGGCCACTTTCCACATCCCACAGGCGCGCGGTCTTGTCTCGGCTTGCGGTCAGCACCGCCTTGCCATCGGGGGAAAACTGCGCGCGAGTGATTGAGCGCCCATGCCCGCGAAAGACATGTAGCTCCTTGCCGCTGGCCACATCCCACAGCCGCGCGCTGTCCGCGCTTGCGGTCAGCATCGCCTTGCCGTCGGCGGAAAACTGCGCACTGAAGACCTCGCGCTCATGTCCGCGCAAGGTATTCAGCGCGTTGCCGCTGGCCACATCCCACAGCCGCGCCGTCTTGTCCCAGCTTGCGGTCAGCACCGTCTTGCCGTCGGCGGAAAACTGCGCGCTGGTGACCTCGCCCTCATGCCCTCGCAACGCACGCAGCTCCTTGCCGCTGGCCACATCCCACAGCCGCGCCGTCTTGTCCCAGCTTGCGGTCAGCACCGTCTTGCCGTCGGCGGAAAACTGCGCGCTGATGACTACGTCCTCATGCCCGCGCAACGCGCGCAGCTCCTTGCCGCTGGCCACTTCCCAGAGCCGAGCAGTCTTGTCACTGCTTGCGGTCAGCACCGTCTTGCCGTCGGCGGAAAACTGCGCAATGTAGACCCCGCCCTCATGTCCGCGCAAGGCGCGCAGCTCCTTGCCGCTGGCCACTTCCCACAGCCGCACGGTCTTGTCCTCGCTTGCGGTCAGCACCGTCTTGCCGTCGGCGGAAAACTGCGCGCTGAAGACCACGTGCTCATGCCCGCGCAAGGTATTCAGCGCGTTGCCGCTGGTCACATCCCACAGCCGAGCAGTCTTGTCAAAGCTTGTGGTCAGCACCGTCTTGCCGTCGGCGGAAAACTGCGCGCTGGTGACCATTTCTGCATGCCCGCGCAAGGCGCGCAGCTCCTTGCCGCTGGCCACTTCCCACAGCCGCGCGGTCTTGTCCTCGCTTGCGGTCAGCACCGTCTTGCCGTCGGCGGAAAACTGCGCGCTGGTGACCATTTTTCCATGCCCGCGCAAGACGTACAGCTCCTTGCCGCTGGCCACTTCCCACAGCCGCGCGGTCTTGTCCTCGCTTGCGGTCAGCACCGTCTTGCCGTCGGCGGAAAACTGCGCCCTGCCGACCGCGTCCTCGTGCCCGCGCAAGACGTGCAGCTCCTTGCCGCTGGCCACATCCCACAGCCGAGCAGTCTTGTCATTGCTTGCGGTCAACACCGTCTTGCCGTCGGCGGAAAACTGCGCGATGTAGACCCTGCCCTCGTGCCCACGCAAGGCCGCGCGATAGGGATATGTGGCACTTGCCGCCCGGAGTAGCCCGTTCGCTTTCGGCACCGGGCTCGTACGACGCGCTTCCAGCGCCAACAGCAGGCTCTGGTCGGGAAAGCTCTTGGCCAGGCTCTCTGCAGTGGTGGCAATTTCGCCGGCCCGGGCGCGTTGCCGCTCGTTGTTCGCGTCAATGCCGAAAGCCGCGATCGCAACGACGGCGGCAATTGCCGCGCCAGCGAACGACCGTATGCGCACCTTGCGACGCATGGCGCTGACCTTGATGTAGGCACATTCCCGCTCGGAAAGGTCCTCGCGCCGGCGCTTGAGCCAGTCCCGCGCCTCGGCCAGGCGCAACCCCTGCAACAACAGGCCGGCCTTGTGTTGCTGCTTCTCCCACTCGGTCACCTCGTCATCCAGGCGTTGCCGCCAGGCCATGAACTGTCGGTCGGCGCCCACCCAGTCGCGCAACCGTTTCCACTGGGCGATCAGCGCTTCGTGCGCGACTTCGACGGTTGGCGATTGGCTTCCAACATCGGCCGAGCTGACCAGTAGCCGCGCCTTCCCCAGTTGCTCGACCAGCTTCTGCGTCGGCGCATCGAAGTCCTCCAGCAAGGCGCGGCGACGGGTGTCCAACTCGCCTTCTCCGGGGCGCACGAGCCGCAAAACGATCGAGCGGATGCGCTGCGCGGCTTGGGGATCGCTGCGCGTCAGCTCGTCGTAGAGAGCCTCTGCGCGCTTGGCGATGGCGCCTTCGAGTTGGCCCATGGCGTCGTAGGCCGCGCGGTGCATCACGCGGCCCTGGCGCTGCTCCCACAACTCGCGCAGTACGAACTCCAGCAGCGGCAGGTGGCCCGGCTCACCCACCGCGTGATCGAGGATCAGCTCCACCAGGTGGGGCTCGAATTCCAACCCCACTTGCCTGGCCGGCTCCTCGATGGCGCGGCGCAGTTTTTCCTCCGTCATCGGGCCGAGAAGAATGACCTGGTCGCCCTGCAGCCGGTCCGTGACGTTGCTTTGGCTGGTCAACGCGCGACCGACATAGTCGCCGCGCAGGGTAAGGACCACGTTCAGCGCCGAGGTCTGCGTGGCTTCGAGCAGGTTGTCGATGAAGCACTGGCGCTGCTCGGCGTTCTCGGTCAGCGTGAAGAGCTCCTCCCACTGGTCCACCACCAGCAGCAGGCGCTGCGTGCCCGGCTGCAGTTCAAGCACGCGCTGGACCACATCGCGAAGCTGTATCTCGCCGGCCTGGATCCGGTCGGCAAGCTTTTTCGTCTCCCCCAGCCGATCAACTTCGCTGACCCCCGGCTCAAGTAGGGGCAGCAGGGCGGCCGACAGGTTGTACAGCGGCCGATCATTGGGAACCAGCGTCACGATCTCCCAGGCGTCCTCGCGCCGTGCGCGAAGCGCAGGCACCAGCCCGGCGCGCACCACCGACGACTTGCCGCTGCCCGAGGCGCCCACCACGGCAACCAGCCTGTGGTGGCCCACCGCCTCGACCAACTGGGCAGTGGCCGCTTCACGGCCGAAGAAGAAGGCCGCATCCTCCTCGCGGAAGTAGTTCAGGCCGCGGTAGGGGCAGACGAGTGCCATCGACCGGGCAATGGCCTCTTGCAACTCCGGCCCCGGAGGCTCGCCCCGAATGGCCTTGGCCAGGATCGCCAGACGCTGCGCATCGTCGGCGCGCTCGCGCAGATCGACCCAGGTGTTCTGGCGCAGGAAGCCCAGCGGGGCCTCGGCACCCGGCAGCAGCACCGGAATGACGGGAAAGACCTTGCCGTTGCGTTTTTCCCTCACCTGCCGGTCCAGCGCGACACCGGCCTCGCGTTGCTGCCAGGACCCCATCTCGCTGCCGGTGCAGATGGCCACCGCGCGACAGCGGGCCAGGGTGTCCTCCAGGGTGCGCACCCAACTTGTTCCCGGTGTCAGGTACCAGCGATCGAGGAAGACGTGCAGCCCGGCACCGCGCAGCCGCTGCGCCAACGCCTCCACTGCCGCATGGTCACGCCAGTGGTAGCTCAGGAATACGTCGAAGTCCTCCATCGCCTCCTCGCAGACACGCGAAGTCGCAGTGGCTCATGCCCGACCGCGAGCGTATCGAGCAAGCCGCCGCAAGGCTAGTGAGTATTCACGACTGCGCCCTGCCGGGCGTCAACAAGGTTGGTGATTCGCCCATCGGCGGCAGGTTCGCCGCCGTGCTGTCCAGGGGTCGAGCTCGACGAGGCGTAGAGGATCAAGTGCGAAAAGGAACGGCTGTTCACGAGGCAAGGGGGAATTCACGATTGTTTCCGCCATGTATCACGCGGGCGCGTACGCGCGCGAGGCTTGAGTGCATCGCGGTCGCCACTTGCCGTTGCTATGCGCCCTCCAGCCCCTTCAGGTAGCTGGCGATCATGCTCACCGGGTCGATCACAGTGTCATCAGCCGCAATCCGATGCAACTCATCGACGATCCGCGTGCGGGTTGCAAGCTCGTGCTTCATCCCGTGGGCGTGGGCGATCTGGTTGATGCGGCGACGAAGTTCGCCGGAGATGGAGACGGTGAAGCGGGGGGATTTTTGAGGGGGCATTGGGGGATTCCTGAAATGTACGCATGCGTGCGTGTACGCGCGCGAGGCTGGAGTTGCCGGCGGGACCGTCTATGCCACTTTTCCCGGGCACAGTTCAGAGCCAGCGGGCGCGAGATCCAACAAAAGCGACATCTGCGTCGAATTTGTGCCGTGGTCGCCGGCCATGACTTCCGACGATTTCGGCGCGCGTTTGGGCAGGGACTTGCCTTGCGCGAGGCGCATATAGCGCCGCACCGAGTCGGCAGGCGCATGAATATTGCTTTCCAGCCATGCGAGCCACTCAGCGCGGGGCAGCGCGGCCTTGACCTCGTGCAGCAGTTGGCCAGCCTCCAAGGCGTGGTTGATGGAATCATTTGCCTTCGTGCAGGCCAGATCATGTTGCCGGTTGATGGCGGCGGCGAGTTTCATGTGGATGGTTTTCATGATTGCGTTCAATGCGGGGTTTGGGCTGCAGGAGATGGCATCTCTAGATGGTTTCCGTGAGACGGCGTAGAGAGTGGTTCAAAAGTGGTGCTGATAGCGCCGCGAGACGGCGTAGACGGGGACGCCTCTACACCGTGAGACGGTGCTATGCCGAGCCTTCCTGCACCGTGAGACGGTCTAAGGCTTGCATTTTTTAGGTTCGCGGCGCCCCGCTGGTACGCGCTGCGCTCGAAGCACTGCATGGCACCCTCGTCGTAGCCGCTCGATTTGTCCAACGCATGCCAGGTGACGGCATACCAACTGGCCTTGTTCGGCCGGCGCCCCTTGACCGTTTCAAAGATGAACCCGGCTTCCATCAACTCGCGCTTAGCGCGGGTGATCACGTCCGCGCTGTTCCAACCGCGCTTTGCGAGGTGTGCGCTGGAGGCCAGCAAGCGCCCGTTGTTGTCGCGGACGAACTGGCGCGCAATCTCCATGAGCAGCGAGCGTGCGGGGTGGCTGAGGGCGCGATAGGAGGCGCTGTCCGTGACGGACCAGGGCAGCGCGATGAAGCCGCCCGAATCGCGCCCGGAATCGCCCCTCTTGCGGGCGTTGCGGCCGTTAGCCATCGGCGCCAACCTCCTGATGGTGGCGGGGCGCGGGCGGCGAGGACAAGCAGCATTCCGGGGTGCTCATGCCGAGCCGCCGATCAGCAACTGGCCGAGGCCATCGAGCACCTTCTTGGCCGCCTGGTAACCCTCGCGGTGATCCTTCGAGTCTTCCATCGCCTTTGCGGCCAAGGTGTTCGCCACCACGAGCAGCGATCGCGTCGTTGCCCCCGCGATGCTGCGCTGGCCGGCTGCAACGCCCACCGCCTTGTTAACCAGCTTGTTCAGGTTCATGTGAAAGCAGCGTGGGTTCGTCGCCGCGGCTGCCAGCTCTTGGGCACGGTCGTGCAGTTGGTGGTAGCCAGGCAGGTACTCGTTGGCGGTGAGGTCTTGGCATGCGCGCGCTTGCTTGAACGACATGACCAAGTTCGCCTTCAGTTTCACCACATGATCGGAATTGCGAGAAAGGGCGAGAAGGAAGAACGACTGGTCTTCGTTGAGGAGGGCAAACTTTTGGGGTCGGCCGCCTTTGTCGTTGGGGGGTTGTTCCGTTTGAAACGGAAGAACCCCGAAGCGCTGAAGGTCGTCCGAGTAGCGTTCGATCAACTCGATCACGTTTTTGTGCTTGTTGCACAGGCCGGTCGCCAGCAAGCGCGAGTCAACGCGAGCCTCGCCCTTGTGCGCGACGAGCGCGAGGGCGGGCGTCGTATCGCGCGTGCCTGCGACCTTGACGCGACGCACGTTGCGGCGGCGGCCCTGCGTAGACTTGGGCTCGGTCGGAGCGCCAGGCGCTGCTTCGGTGGTGTCGGGCGCCAGATAAGGGTGGTCGGACGCGGCGGTCGTGGACTTGCTCCAGAGCAGGGTGGCCTCGGTCGCTGCAGCCTCGTGATGCACTTGCTCGGCCTGCTCGCGGAAGCGCACGGCGTAGGAGGCCGCAGCGCCGTCCTCCGGGTTGCCCTGGATCAGCTCGTGGCCCTTGAGCGTGTATTGCGCCGCCAGCGTGGCATACGCCTTGTTTTTGGTTTGTGCGGTCATGTTGCCGGCGCCCACGCTTGCGCCCGGCGTGACGCCGATCAAATTGCGTTGCATTTAAACCTCCTACTTGGCGGAGGCCAGTTCTGCAATCAGCTTGTCGATGTCGCTGGAGCGCCAGCAGGTGGTTTTCGGCCCCAGCTTGATGGCGGCCGGATACCGGCCTTCCTTCACGCCTTTCCACCAGGCGGCACGGGACACGGGCACGCGACCCAGGACAATGGGGAGACGGACAAGGGTGTCTTGTTCGGGAGGAAGGCTCGTGTTTTTGGACGGCATCAGGGGCTTTCAAAAAAATCAGAAAGTCCCGGGCCCCTGCAAATAGGTCAAGCATGTCAACGGCGCGTTGACGGTAGCTCGCCCTAACCGCTATCCTCTGCGACCTCTGCAACGAGTGACATCAGGGCTTTGGGGTCCGGGTGGTCAAGACGGGGTTCGTGATTTCTCAGATCACGGACCCCGTCGCCTTTTGTGGCCTACCAGATTCCTTCGCGGGCTGCTTGTTCATCCGGTTGTCCACTTGGACGGGGAAATCTTACCGGGTCCGGACTTCCCTGCATCTCCATCTGGGTGCGCTTTGAAGCGTTTTGGACGGCATTTGACGGCCGTTGTTAGCATGATGCTAAATTTGGGCCGCTGAGTGAGTTCCGCAGCAGTTCTTGGCGAGTTGCGGCAAGTTGGCGTCGCCATTGAAATTTTTCTATCGGCCTTATTGGTTTGTTAGATTCACGCTAACAAAGGCTCGGCGAACTTTCGGGGCAAATGTCTTAGTTACAAAATAATACAAATATTGATCCGCTCTGGACAGCGCGGCGGCGAGATCAGTGCGGCCGTCACGTTGCACGCAGTTGTTCCAAATAGTCGGCCCAGGACTGCAGCATCTTTCGGCGTTGCTCCATGAACTCGGTGCGGTTGTAGGCGCGGCCGAGGCTGTCAGTCACGCTGTGGGCAAGCTGCGCCTCGATCACGGGACGGTCGAAGCCCAATCGCTCGTCGAGGATCGTCCGGGCGGTCGCGCGGAACCCGTGCCCAGTGGCGTCGGTCTGCGTGTCGAAGCCCATGCGCCGGATAGCCGCATTCACCGTGTTCTCGCTCATGGCGCGCTCCTGGTTGCGCTCGCCCCGGAACACAAGCCCAGTCTGGCCGGTCAGCGGGTACAGATCGCGAAGGATCGTGACGGCTTGGGTCGGCAGCGGGACCGTGTGCGGATCGCCGTGCAACTTTCCGGCGCGCCCGCGCTTCATGCGCGCGGGTGCAATCGTCCAAGTGGCGGCGTCAAGGTCAAACTCTTCCCAGCGGGCGAACCTCAATTCGCCAGGCCGCAGCATGAGCATCGGCGCGAGTTGTAGCGCAGTGCGGACCACAGGCGTGCCGGCGTAACCGTGAATGGCTCGCAGCAGGCCGGCCAGCTTCACAGGGTTGGTGATGGCAGCGAAGTGCTTGACCACGGGTTTTCGCAGAGCCCCCTTCAGATCACGTGTCGGGTCGCTCTTGATCCTGCCGGTGGCCACGGCGTAGCGGAACACTTGTCCGCAGTTTTCCAAGGCGCGATGCGCCGTCTCGATGGCGCCGCGGGCTTCGATTCTCCGCAAGATGGTCAGCAGGGCAGGTGCGCCAATTTCGGCGATTGGCGTGCGACCCACGAACGGGAACACGTCAACTTCCATCCTGCGCAAGATCTTGTCGCCGTAACTGGGCGCCCATTCATCCTTCTTGTTGGCGAACCATTCGCGCGTGACGACCTCGAAGGAACTCGCTGCATCCACCTCCCGCGCCAGCTTGGCGGCCTTCTTGGATTCATTCGGGTTGATGCCATCGCGCCGTTGGCGGCGTGCATCCCGATGGCGCTCGCGGGCTTCTGCGAGTCCAACGTCAGGATACGCTCCGTAGCTCACGATCGTTTCGCCAGTGGGGGTCTTGATGCGCCACTGCCAGTACATCCCGCCCTTCGCCGTAACCCTGACATAAAGCCCATCGCCATCCGCATACTTGCCGGCCTCAGGCTTCGCCTTCAGTGCGCGCAGCTTCAATTCTTTCAGAGCCATTGCCCCCTCCCGAAAACGCAAAGGGGTAAATTATGGGGTAAAAGATCGTTGAAAAGTTCTAGCATCTAGGATTCATGCGGCCTGCAGCCAATCTTTCGATAGAGCCCCAGCCACCAGATCCAAAGCCCCTGATCCTTTATGGTCAGGGGCTTTTTAGCTTCTGGCTTCGCGCCCAGTGGGCGCTTTTCTGTCGACAAAAGATCATTCGATCAGAAGATGACCTTGTCGCCGATCTTGATGTCCCTGAACCAGGCCTTCTTGGCAGTGAGATTTCCGCTGCTGCCCAGCAAGAGCATCACCGCCGGCGTAGTCGTGGCAAGAGGAACTTCGGCATCCGGGTTCGGCCAGTTGTAGATGCACGCGTTCGGGTAGGCCTGGATAAAAGCCTGGAGGGATCCGCCGGTCGCCGTCTTGTTCGGCATCAACACAACCGTCGTGCCGTCGGTGGCATAGATCGGGTCCTTGAAGTTCGACGACTTCCAGGCCTTGCTGCCCGCCGAGATGTCGGCGGTGTAGGTGTAGTAGCCGTCGGCGTCGGGGCCCGTCGGGCTCATGTCACTCAGGTTGGTGATCAGATTGGCCCAGCCACTGACTACGCCGTCGCACTGCTTGCTAATGGAATAGTTGACGTAGGGAAAGCCTGCGCCAGTGTTCGGACCGGTGCCGTCGTCCTTCGACTTGAAGCTGATTCCGGCAAATTCCGATAGCTTCACGCCATGGAGGATATCCGTGCCCAGAATCGCCCGGTTGCCAGTGATCCCCGTGTGAAAGCTCTTCCGCGGGGCCGGTGATGTGCTGGTGAGCGTCTCGAGCAGGAGAGCGTTGGCGCCGCTGTCCTGGACGAGTGCGACCGATGCGCTGTTGTCCGAGAAATCCATCGCGCAGGCCGGTAGCTTCGTGCCGTCGGTGGAGCAATCGGCGTCTCGCCAGGTGGCGAGCGCCACGGTCACCGTCACGCTCGCCCGCGCGCTGTTCGCCTTGCCATCGTTCACGATGAGGCTGAACACATAGTCGCCGGGTACGTCGGCGCTGAACTCCGGCTTCGCAAGCCTGGGGGACGTCAGTGTCGCTGCGCTCGTGGCCGGCTTCGTCGCCAGGGTCCACTGGTAGGTGAGGACGTCGTTGTCGGCATCCGAACTGGCGCTGCCGTCGAGGTTGAACGGCTTGCCCGTGATCGTGCTCTGCGCGGTTCCGGCATTGCTCACAGGCGCGTTGTTGCTTGTCGCCGGACCTGGTGCCGGTGCTTGCGATTGCGCAACCGCGGGGCCTGCCGGTGCTTCCGCAGCCGGGGTCGGTGCCAAATCGGGAAAGGAACCTGAACCTCCCCCGCCGCATGCGGTGAGGGCGAAGGCTGCCGCGGTTGCGGCAAGTGCTTCGATCAGCGGTTTCGGGCAGGGGGTCAAGGGTAGTCTCATTGGAGCGGGCGATGTTGCAGTAAGTATTAACTGTAACTAAATCGTTTGCATTTCGTCCCATCGCCGCGCACTCCAGACCGTGACTTAGTGCGTAGAACTGCGCTCAACTTGGGGCATACCGGTCCCAATGCCAGTCAACTGGTCGTGTTTTTCGGCGTCGTCGGCAGAGTCTTCGCGAAAGTTCAGGCCTCTTTCATCGAGCGAGGGCTTCGACAATGGCGAAGCCTCCGGCATCGATCACGCCTGCTGCCTGCAATCCCGCCGGCCCCAGCAATGCCTCCAGCTCCTCACGCGTCCGCTCGCGCCCACCCGGTGCCACCAGCATGTTCAGGTCCGAGAATTTCGCATCGCGCCCCTCATTGGGTGGCGCGACGATCCGCTCCAGCATCAACACGCGGCCATCAGCCGCCATCGCCTTGCGCACGGTCGTGAGAATGCGAACCGCATCCACGTCCTCCCAGTCGTGGATCACTGCTCGCAGAACGTAGGCATCAGCCGCTTCAGGCACCCCCTCGAAGAAGCTTCCACCCACGATCCGGCATCGGTCGGCAACACCCGCACGCTCCATGAACGCACCCGCCGCCGCGACGACGTGCGGCTGATCGAACAGGGTGCCCTTGAGCCCAGGGTGCGCACCCAATATCGCCGCCAGCAACGCCCCCGTCCCGCCACCCACGTCAACCACCGTGCGAAAGCGACCGAAGTCGTAGGCGGCGATCAGCGCCGCACTCGATCGCCGCGAAAGCGCGGTCATCGCGCGATCGAAAAGCGCGCTCTCTTCGGGGCGGTTCGTGCGATAGCTCCATACATCGGCGCCATGAATGTGCTGAAACGCGTTCTCACCGGTGCGCACGCTGTGCAGGAGCCCGCTCCACGCCTGCCAATAGCCCGGACTGCCGACGAAGGCGGCCCAGTCCGCTATCGAACCCTCAACGTCCGATCGAAGAGCCTGCCCGAGCGGCGTGAGTTCGAACACGCCGTCATTGCCTTCGCGCAACACCTCGATGCTCGCCAACGCACGCAAAAGCCGATACAGCGTGGGCGCATGCGTGCCGGTTCCCGTTGCCAGTCGGTCGACGCTGCGGCCGCCGTCCGCCAGCAGGTCCGCAATGCCGAGTCTCGCGGCGACATGAATCGCCTGGGAAACCTGGTAGCCGTCGATCAGATGCCGCATGGTGATCGACGGATTCGAATCGCTTTGCATCGCATGTCCCCCATCCCGTTGGGCCGGGCAAACATTGTGAGCCTGGCGCGTCAGCAATTCGAGCCTCTGGCTGGAAGGCTGGAACATGGTGCAAGATGGCGCCTTCCTCGACTCGGTGCAACTCCATGCGTATTTCCTACCTGTGTATTGGCCCTGTTGCGGTCACCTTGTTGTGTGCCACGCAGGCGTTCGCCCAGCCGGCGCCAACGAAGGCCGAAGCCGATTGCTACGCGCAGCAAGCCGCGCTGGAGAAGGACATGCGGGCGGCGCGCTCCAGAGGGCAGATGCTGCGCCGGCGGCAGATCGAGGAGAACCTCCACGCCCTGCAGGCCCGTTGCGAGGAAGCCGCCAAGAAGGACACGCACGAAGCTCGCGTCATGCGCCAGAAGAACGCGGTGATGCAGCTGCGAATCGACCTCGACCGTGCCGAGGAAGACCTGCGCAAGCTGCTGGCCGAAAAGAAGAAGTAACCTCGGCGCGCCAGGGCGCCTTGGTGTGCCCCTGTGCCCGTGTGCCACGTGGGCTGCCACGGAACCGGCTCCGCCGGGCCGCAGGCAGCGCCCCCTGCAAGGGGGTAGGCGAAGCGACGCGAAGTGCGCGAAGCCTGGGGGTGTACTTAAAAGTCCACCAGCGCCAGCCCGATGTTGAACACCGTCCGCTTGCGGTTGTAGTCGACCAGCGTGTCGCCGTAGCCGTAGAAGAGCTGCGCCTGGAATCGCAGGTTGCTCTTGACCGGGTCGCCGATCACCTTGAGCCATTCGAGCCGCACGGCGCCCTTGCCGCCGTGCGCCGAGATGGCGACCTGGTTGAGCCGGTCGACCTGCCAGGCCGCCCGGATATCGGCGTTGCCCAGGTATTTGGTGATATCGGGGTTGTCGTCGTCGGCCCCGTTTTCGGAGATGCGCTTCCAGACGCGCGCGGTGACGACGAACGTGTCGCCGAGCTCCATGCCGCCCATCAGGTAGACGCGGTTCCAACTGCGCGAGTAAGGCAGATCCTGGCCGTTCGACTGGTGCGCCAGGCCAAGGCCGGTGTAGCGCACGCGCCAGCCGCCCGGCAGTTGGTAGTCCGTCGGGTAACTGTAGATCAGTTCCGGCTCGTGATCGGTGGTGCGGAAAGGCCGGGAGAGGTCTTCGTTGAAAACCTGCCAGGTGGAAGCCTGCGAGTACGCAAACCAGAGGCCGTCCTTCTTGATCGGGTCGTCCCCGGTGAGCATCCCCTGTGCGAGCTTGGTACGCACCGACAGGCCGATGCGCATGTCCTGGGCCTGATAGGGCCGGTCGACGCCGTTGCGGCCCGGTGCCGGCGACATCGCAGTTTGAGGATCGTGGGCCGCGACGCCGAGGCCGACGCTGAGCGGGCGGTAGCCGCGGAAGCTGAAGGTGCCGCAACTGCTGCCGGCTTCGAGTTCCCAGAAGCGCGACAGATGCGAATACTGCCGGTCGCGGCAGCCATCCTCGGTGGCGATGGTGACCACGCGCGTTGCCGGTATTTCGGCGTTGACGGGCGGCAGGGTCTCGGCAAGCACCGGCGGGGCGGGCGGCACTGCTGCGGCGGGCAAGGTCTGCTGCTGCGCCCAACGGTCGAAACAGGCGAGCCGCGCTTCGTTGTTGGCGCCGCCTGCGAGCTTTTGGCACTGCTGCCAGGTCAGGTCCGACTCGGCCAGGGGGCTCGGCGGCTTGTCCACGGCCTGGGCCTGGGCGCCGGTGGTGGCGCCGATTCCGGTGAAAAGAGCGGTGAAGAAAAGAGTGTGTCTGTTCATCGATCAGTTCCCGAGTTGCCAATCTTGTTCAACACGAAGGGATGGGTGCTGTCGCTCGCGGCGTCGCGCCAGATGCCGTTCCACTCCTTGCCGCACGATGAAGCCTGCAATTCGCCCAGCCAGACGCCGCTGATGGCTCGGCCGTCCAGCGATTCGTCCAGGCTCAGCATGCCCTCGTCGTCGATGTCGCCGGCCGCTTGGGCGACCGTGGCGGCGGCACCATCGCCGCCACGCGCGATTGTGCCGCGCACGCCGGCGTAATCCGGATGTTGACTGAGCTTGACAAGTGCAACGCCCTTCTGTCCGTCGATACGAGCCTCCCAGGTGCCGAACAGCGCTTCGAGCGGCATTTCGGTGCCGCGGGAGGGGCAGCCCGCGCCGGTCGACGCTTCCGGGCCGCCCGCGCCCACGGCGCAGGCGGACGCGACGCAGGCTGCGGCCAGGCAGGCCACCAGCGCGTGCTTCATGGCGCCGATGCGGCCGCCGCTGCAGCGGCGGCTGCGTTGTCCTGGGCCTTCTTGGCAAATTCCGCGCGCAGCGCCTTGAGCTTCTCGCGTGGGTCTTCCCTCATGGTCTTCTTGTCGAGCGCCATTTCGGCGATGAAACGGCTCGGCTGGGCCGCAATCATCTCGCGGCCCTTTTTCCGGCGCTTGGTCCAGCTCACGGCAAGGCTGCGCTGCGCGCGCGTGATGCCCACGTACATCAGCCGGCGTTCTTCCTGCAGGCGTTCCAGCGTGTTCTCGCTGACCTTCTCCTGCCGACCTTCGTCGTCGTCGAGCTTGAAAGGCAGCAAGCCCTCGGTCACGCCGACGAGCATCACGTGCGGCCACTCCAGGCCCTTGGATGCGTGCAGCGTCGACAGCGTGACCACGTTCTGGTCCTGCTCCCGCTCGCTGATGGTGGACAGCAGCGAGACGGTCTGCGCGACCTCGAGAAGACTCTTGCGTTCGTTCTCGACGGTGGCGCCCGACGCATCGTCGATCTGCCCGCCGCAGCGCTGCGACATCCAGTCGCAGAACTCCATGACGTTGGTCCACCGGCTCGCGGCGGCCTGCTCGCTGTCCTCGCCGTCGTAGAGGTGCTTCTCGTAGTCGATTTCCTTGAGCCATTCGGCCAGGAACGCTCGTGCGTCCTCGGCGCCCATGGTGCGACGGGCCCTGTACTCGAGATCATTGATATAGCGGCCGAACTCGTGCAGGCCTTCCTGCGCGCGCTTGGGCATCACGCTGGGCAGCGAGGGGCTGAACAAGGCCTCGAACAAGCTGAGCTTGTACTGGCTCGCAAACGTTCCGAGGCTGGCCAGCGTGGTGTGGCCGATACCGCGCTTGGGCGTCGTGACTGCGCGAAGGAACGCAGGATCGTCGTCGTTGTTGACCCACAGGCGGAACCAGCCGCAGAGGTCCTTGATCTCGGCGCGATCGAAGAAGCTCTGGCCGCCCGAGACCTTGTACGGAATCTGCGCCTTGCGCAGCGCCTGCTCGAACACACGCGCCTGGTGGTTGGCGCGGTAGAGGATCGCGAAGTCGCGGAACTCCTTGAACTGCGGGCCCTGTGTCGTGGCGTCGCCGGCGCGCAGGCTCTGGATGCGCGCGACGGTGCGCTCGGCTTCGTGCGCCTCGTTGTCGGCGTCGACGATGCGCACCGGCTCGCCTTCGCCGAGTTCGCTGAACAGCGTCTTCGGAAACAACTTGGGGTTGGGCCCGATCACGTTGTTGGCCGCGCGCAGGATCGCGCTCGTGCTGCGGTAGTTCTGCTCGAGCTTGATGACCTTGAGGCTCGGGAAGTCGATCGGCAGCTTGCGCAGGTTGTCGAGCGTGGCGCCGCGCCAGCCGTAGATCGACTGGTCATCGTCGCCCACGGCGGTGAAGCGGCCGCGTTCGCCGACCAGCGCCTTCAGCACCTCGTACTGCGTGGCGTTGGTGTCCTGGTATTCGTCGACCAGCACATGGCCCAGCGCGGCCTGCCACTTGCTGCGCACCTCGTCGTAATCGCGCAGCAGCTTGAGCGGCATGCCGATCAGGTCGTCGAAGTCCACGCTCTGGTAGGCCGCCAGCCGTTCTTCATAGCGGGCCATGATGCGGGCAGTGATGCGCTCGTTGTCGTCGGCAGCCTGCGCTTCCGCCTGCGCGGCGTTCCGGCCCATGTTCTTCCACTTGCTGATGGTCCACTGCCAGATGCGCGCGGTGGCCGCGTCGGTGGTGCCGCCCGCATCCTTCAGGATCTTCGTCACGTCGTCGCTGTCGAGGATGCTGAAGGCTGGCTTCAGGCCCAGCACGGCGCCGTCCTCGCGCATCATGCGCACGCCGAGCGCGTGGAAGGTGCAGACCACCACTTTCTTGGCGTCCCGCCCGATCAGGCCCTTGGCGCGTTCGCGCATTTCGGAAGCCGCCTTGTTGGTAAAGGTGATGGCCGCGATGCGCTGGGGCTCCAGCCCGGCCTGGATCAGGCGCGCGATCTTCTGGGTGATCACCCGGGTCTTGCCGGAGCCCGCGCCCGCGAGAACGAGACAGGGACCGTGCATGTAGTTGACGGCTTCTTGCTGCGCTAGATTGAGACCGGATGACATGGATGGGCGAACGGAGGCGCAAAGCGCGCAATGATACGGGGGCGCTGCGCGCGCCGAAGCCCGCCGATGTGCTAGGCAGGCGCAGATTGGCGTCCATTCGTCGATGTTGCGCGGCCAAGCACAATCGCCGCGTGCTCCAGATATTTCTTGTCACCGTCCCCTTCTTCGCATTGATCGCTGCCGGCTATGCCGCCGCCCGCAGCGGCGCGTTGCCCCTTGCGGCGATCCCGGGGCTCAATGTCTTCGTCCTGTACTTCGCGCTGCCTTGCATGCTGTTCCGCTTCGGCGCGGGCGCGCCGATCGACCAACTGCTGGATGGCGCCGTCGCGCTGATCTGGGGCGTCAGTGCGCTGATCGTCGTCGGGGCCACGGTGGCGTTGAGTCGCAATGAGCGCATCGGTTGGAACGACGCGGCCTTCGGCGCGCTGGTGGCGGCCTTCCCGAACACGGGCTTCATGGGCGTGCCCTTGCTCGTGGCGATCCTCGGCGCACAGGCGGCCTCGCCGACGATCATCAGCATCGCGTTCGACATGATCGCGACTTCATCGCTGTGCATCTTCCTGTCGCGCCTCGACGGTGCCGACGAGCACGGCGCGGCCAAAGCGGTGCGGCAGGCGCTGCGCGGCATCCTGCAGAACCCGATGCCCTGGGCCATCCTGCTGGGGGCCGCGGCGTCCGCCAGCCGGCTGTCGCTGCCGGGTCCGGTGGATCGCACGGTCACGATGCTGGCCGAGGCCGCGTCCCCGGTGGCCTTGTTCACGATCGGCGCCGTGCTGGCACGCTCGGCCCTGCTGGCGCGCGAGCATCGCGCCAGCGCAGTGGTCGCCGAGGCCATGGGCGGCGCAACGTCGCCGACCCGGCAGGCGCCGTTGCGCGACGTGCTGCCGGTGGTGGCGATCAAGCTAGTGGCGCATCCACTGCTGGTCTACGGCGTCGCGAAGGGCGCGATGGCGATGGGGCTGCCGCTGGAGCGACAGGCCCTGGTCACCATCGTGCTGGTGGCCGCATTGCCCAGCGCGAGCAATGTGTCAATGCTGGCCGAGCGCTTTGGCGCCGACAACGGACGGGTCGCCCGCATCATTCTCTGGACGACCGTCGCGGCTTTCTTCACCTTTCCGCTGGCGGTCGGCTGGCTGCAGTAGCGGCGGGCGCTACGGCGTCAGCACGCCGAGCTTGTAGGGGTCCGCGTCGGACAGCAGTTCGCAGCGCGACATGTCGCGGCCCTGCGTGCCATCGCAGTAGAAGCTGTTGTAGACGCGGCCGAAGAGCGTCGGCGTGGAGGTGAAGAGCACGCCCTGGTTCGGCTGCCAACGCTCCTTGGGGGCTGAGGCCGGCATGGCGGCGGGCGTCGCATCGGCGGCCCCGGAGGCAGGGGACTCGGCGGACACTGCGGAAGCACCCGCCGGCGCTGTGAAGTCGGCCAGCGTCCTCAAGCCATCCTCTCCGCTCCAGCGGCTGACCAGATCGGCCGGCCTCGGACGCTGCGACACCGGAATCAGCAGGCCGTTGACCTGGAATCCGCGCCCGAAGCGATGCTCCTTGCCTGCCAGGAAGGCGTAGGCGCAGGCGGCGTGGCACTGCCCTTTCGCTTCGGTGTTGACGTTCGTGGCCCGGATCGCCTGCGCGAAGTCGCGCGCGACCTCAGGCGATCCGCCCAGCGAGTTCTCGAACACCACGGTCCGGATCTTGCCGCTGGCCAGGTGCTCCTCGAACGCCCTGATGGCGCTACCGTCCAGCATGCCGCTGACCACGAGGCGGCTGCCCTCGAGTTCTAGCTCGGCCGCATTCGCGCCCCCGGCCGTAAAGACGAACGAAAGAACCCAGACGATCCCGACCGGCGTTTTCACTTTGTTCCCCCTTATCGCGAAATTCGGTTGAATCCCGCCTTCTTGAAGATTGAACGGCGTCTCGGCCCAACGTCAACCCCTGTTTCAGAGTATTTCCTACACACGGTTCTCGGAAACCGGCCGATAGTTCTAACTATTGCTTTTAGTTAGTACTTAGGTTCTCGGAAGCGCTGATAAAGTGAATCCCTGTCTCGGGAGAGTGGCATGACGACTTGGTTGCGCGGGGTCCTGTGGGTGGTTTGGCTTGCCAGCACCTTCTGGCTTTGGCATGTAGGAGCCCTGGGCGCGGGTAGTGCGCTGGCGGCAGGCATGCTGAGCCTTGTACTTCTGTTCTGGCCTGGCTCGGCTGGCCGACGACGGCGCTCAGCCCTTCAATACGTCGAAATGGGCAAGGAGCCTGTCAGCCTGCGCTGATCCGCTGGCCTTCAGATGCTGTGCGGGTCCACGTCGACCAGCCAGCGAATCACTCCCTTGCCTTCGGGCACGCGCCGCAGTTCGTGCAACAAAGGTTGCCAGCCGGCGAGTACGCGCTGAAGCGCGGCGCGCGATGCGCTTTCAAGCAGCATCTGCGTGCGCTCCACATTTGCCACGCGCTGAATTGCCAGCGGAACGGCCGGATAGCGAGTGACCCGGTCGGCACCTTCCAGCGCATCGGCCGACACGCTCGCGGCGTTCAGGAATGCCTGGGCCGCATCCTGCGTTCGGGCATCGGCTCGCAGCAGCGCCTGGAAGGCGAAGGGCGGCATGCCGGCGGCCGCACGATCGTCGAGTTCCTGTTGCGCGAAAGCCGGATAGTCATGCCGACGCAACGCCGCGAAGAGAGGATGCTGCGGGTGATGGGTCTGGATCCACATCTCCGCCGTGGCCCCCTGAGAGGACAGATACGCCGCATCGCGGCCCGCGCGACCCGCCGATTGCATGAGCAGGCTGAACAGGCGCTCGGGCGCGCGAAAGTCGCTCGAGAACAGTGCCCCGTCGGGATTGATGGCCGCCACCAGCGTGATGCGGCGGAAATCGTGGCCCTTGGCGATCATTTGCGTGCCGACCAGCACGTCGACTTCGCCGGAATGCACGGCCGCCAACTGCGATTCGAGCGCGCCTTGCTTGCGCGTGCTGTCCGCGTCGATGCGCGCAATGCGCACCTCGCTGCCGTCGGGCCGCTTGACGGCAGCGAACAGCTCGCCCAGATGTTCTTCGAGCCGCTCAGTGCCGCGGCCCACCGGCGCAATGTCGAGATTCCCGCAGGCCGGACAGGCGCGCGGCACACGTTCGGTGAACCCGCAGTGATGGCAACGCAGGGTGCGGTCGATCTTGTGGAACACCCGGTAGGCACTGCAGTGCGGGCATTCGCTCTTCCAGCCGCAATCGCCGCAGGCCAGCACCGGCGCGTAGCCGCGCCGGTTCAGGAACACCATGCTCTGCTCGCCGCGCGCGATCCGCTGGCCGATCGCATCGAGCAGCGCGCCCGACAGCACCGTCCTGGGCGGCTGCAGATTCATGTCGACCAGCCGCACCGCCGGCAGCGTGCTGGCGCCGATGCGCGAAGGCATGGGCAGCCGGACATAGCGGCCTCCGGCTTCCGCGCCCTGCGCCGGACGGCTCTGGTGCCAGCTTTCGAGCGACGGGGTGGCGGATCCCAGCATCACCTTGGCGCCTTCGCGCTGCCCGCGCCACACGGCGAGATCGCGCGCCGAATAACGCGCGCCTTCCTGCTGCTTGTAGCTGGGGTCGTGCTCCTCGTCGACCACGATCAGCCTCAGGCCCGGCATCGACGCGAACACCGCCATGCGCGTGCCGAGCACGATGCGCGCCGTGCCGCTGTGCGCTGCGAGCCAGCTCGCGAGGCGCTGCGGATTCGTCATGCCGCTGTGCAGCGACACCACCGCCGCCGCGCCGAAACGGCCGTCGAAGCGCTCCTTGAAGCGCGCTTCGAGCTGGGGCGTCAGGTTGATCTCCGGCACCATCACCAGCGCCTGGGCGCTCGGGTCGCGTTCCAGCAAGGCCGCGACGGCGCGCAGGTAGACCTCGGTCTTGCCGCTGCCCGTGCTGCCGAACAGCAGGAAAGGCCCGGTTTCGGCATCGAAACGGGCGAGTGCGCTGGTTTGCTCGTCGGTGAGCGCCACAGGCTGGGGAATTTCGCCCGTGGCCGCCGGTGTGCCGGCAGCCCCTTGGCGCTTAAGTCGCCGGGCCAGCTGGACCGTGCTCAGGTCCCGGAGTTGCGGCGGCAGGGCGGCGAGCGCGATTTCCCCCAGCGAGCGCTGGTAATAGCGCGCCGCGAAAGCGACCAGGTCGCGCCAGGCATCGCCCAGCGGCGGGAGCCCGTCCAGCACCGCGCCGACGGGCTTGAGTTCCATCGGGGCAGCCTCGTCCTCGTCGGGATGCACCGCCCATGCGACGCCCAGAACCTCGCGACGGCCCAGCGGCACCCGCACCAAGGCCCCGGGAAGCATCGGCACAACACTTGCGTAGCTAAGGACATCCCCTAATGCGCTGTGCGCCGGGGTCTGGACCGCGACGTCCACACGCCATTTCAAAGCAGGCTCCCGCTACGGGCGTTTGTTAAAGCGACTTTGAGCAAAACGACCTAAGTTGTTGATTTGTCTGCGCTTTGCAGTCCATCCAGATTTTCTGTGGATAACTTTGTTGATATCAGGGCTTGACTCGCTGCGAGCCCTTGAGAATCAAGGCTCCGGCTGGAATGCACGCAAAAAAAGCAAAGTTCGAAACCTATATAAATCAATGACTTAGCCGCGCTATCGCTTTAGGAGCAGGGGTGCATGGGCAAAATAAAGTTTTGCGCACCGCAACAGGGGTTTTGTGCATAAGTCAGTCCCTCCTCACGCTTTTTCGTCCTTGACAAACGCTTCGGACTCGTTCTCGTTGCTTACAAGTGATAACAATACGCTCATGCACGCAGTGCGCGGGACTGGGCATGCACCGCTGCAACGAGTGCGGCAACGTGATCCGGCGGTGTGAACTGGCTGATGCCGTGGCCCAGATTGAAGATGTGCGTGGGACCGCTCGTGGCGTGATCGGTGTGCGGCCGGCCGAAGCTTTGAAGCACCTTCGCCACTTCCGTCTCGATCTGCGCGGGCGGTGCGAACAACACGTTGGGATCGATGTTCCCTTGCAGGGCCTTGCCGTCCGGCCCCTCGCCCACGAGTGAGCGGGCGCTGCCCAGGTTGACGGTCCAGTCGAGTCCGAGCACCTCGCAATCGAGCGAGCGCATGTGCTGCAGCCAGAGTCCGCCGCCCTTGGTGAACACGATGCGCGGCACGGGCAATCCGTCGGCGCCTTCGCGCTTCAGTTGCGAGAGCACGCGTGCGGTGTAGGCGAGGCTGAATTCCTGGAAGGCGCCATCGGCCAGTACGCCGCCCCAGCTGTCGAACACCATCACGGCCTGCGCGCCGGCGTCGATCTGGGCATTGAGGTAGCTGGCCACTGAATCGGCGTTCACGGTCAGCAGCTTGTGCATAAGGTCTGGTCGGCTGTAGAGCAGCGTCTTGACCTGCCGGTAGTCGCTCGATCCGGCGCCTTCGACCATGTAGCAGGCGAGCGTCCACGGGCTGCCCGAAAACCCGATCAGCGGCACGCGGCCATCCAGCGCGCGCCGGATCGACGCGACCGCATCGAAGACGTAGCGGAGCTTGTCCATGTCGGGCACGGCCAGCGCCGAAATCGATGCCGCGTCGCGCACCGGGCGCGCAAAGCGCGGACCTTCTCCCGCTTCGAACGAAAGTCCCAGGCCCATCGCATCCGGAACCGTCAGGATGTCCGAGAACAGGATGGCCGCGTCCAGCGGGTAGCGCTCCAGGGGCTGCAGGGTCACCTCGGTCGCGTAGTCGGTGTTGGTGGCCAGGCCCATGAAGCTGCCGGCCTTGGCACGCGTGGCCACGTATTCGGGCAGGTAGCGCCCGGCCTGGCGCATCAGCCAGACAGGGGTGTGATCGGTGGCCTGACGCCAACAGGCGCGCAGGAAGGTGTCGTTCTTCAGGGGTGCGAAAGGCATCCTGCGATTGTCGCAGGGGCTCGCCGCGCGTCGGCCCCGTCTCCCTTCCTAGAAGAGCCTGCTGTGCTCCACCATGATGCAGCGATCCTGCACCACCTCCAGCCCGGCCGCGCGAGCCTTGGCGGCCGCTGCGTCGTGCCGGATGCCGAGCTGCAGCCAGACGGCCGGTGCGCCGATGGCAATGGCTTCGTCGATCACTGGCGGCACGTCCTCGGCATTGCGGAACACGTCGACGAGGTCGATCTTCTCGACCTTGGCCGCCGCGGTGAGGGTGGGGTACGCCTTTTCCCCGAAGACCTCGCTGGCGTTCGGATTGACCGGAATGATCCGGTAGCCGACCGACTTCATGTACTGGGCCACCCCGTGGCTCGTGCGGTGCGGCCTCGGTGAGAGGCCGACGACAGCGATGGTGCGGCTCCGCTTCAGCAGCGGGACGATGGGGGCGTTGGGGATGGCGGTCTGGTCCATGCGGACATGGTGGCCCGGCCATCGCCGAGCGCCAGCCATCGCTGTCCTACGCAGGTAGGCCGGCGGCCGACAGCCTCAACTCTTGTATTTGATCGAGCAGCCGTAGGGCCGGGTGGCCGCGGCGCTGATTGTCTTGCCGTCGAAGGCCTCGCCCAGCGCCTGGTTCACGTAGTTGGTGGCGGACTTGATGTCCTCCGCGCGCGACGAGGGAATGCTGTCGATGCCCCCCGCGTAGACCAGCGTGCCCTTGGGGTCGACGATGAAGATGTGCGGGGTCGTCCGCGCGCCGTAGGTTCGGCCGATCACGCCGTCCTCGTCCATGAGCACGGCCGTGGGGGCGCCGGACTGGTCCTTCATCCAGGCGTCGAGCGCCGGTGGCTTCAGGTAGTCGCTGGCGGCACGTTCGGTGGAATTGATGGCGAGCCACACCACGCCTTTGGCGGTGGCGGCTTTCTGGGTGGCAGGCATGTTGCCGCTGCCGTAGTGCTTGCGCACGAAGGGGCAGCCCGGGTTGGTCCATTCGAGCACCACGAACTTGCCGGCGAAATCGGAGAGACGGTGCTGCTTGCCGGCGGTGTCGACGCCGATGAAATCGGGCGCCGGTTGTCCCACGGCCGGTGCGGCGAGGGCGTGGGAATTGATCAGGAACGTGGCACCGAGTGCCACCGCGGCCGTCATGACCGCCCGGCGCGAAGCCCGGTCGAGCGCGGCGCGGGCGTTGCGCGCGGCACGACGGGAACGCGACTCGGAAGACGACGATGAAGACATGGTCAGCTTGATCTCCTGTGGATAAATCTCAATAACCACCGCAGCTTAGAACGGTTTCTTCATCTGCTTGTGACAACCCGTACCGCTGCATGGTCAAAGATTCTTCAAAGGGCGGCGAGCGCCGCGCGCACCTCGTCCTTGCTGAGTATTTCCGTCAGCACCACCGGCGCCTTGCCGGGCGCCTGCAGCACATAGACCGGCACGCCGCTGCGGCCCAGCGCCATGAGGGCTGCGGTGATCGCGGGGTCCCTGCGCGTCCAGTCGGCGCGGAGCATCGCGACATTCTTCGCATCGAAATCGGCCAGCACCGCGGCGTCGGCCAGTGTGCTTCTCTTGTTGTATTGGCAAGTTACACACCAGGCGGCCGTGAAATCCACGAACACTGGCTGTCCGGCCGCTGCGAGTTCGCTCGCTCGCGCGGCGGACCAGGGCTGCCAGCGCTCGCTCGACGCAGCCGCGACGGGTTCGACGGGCCGGACCACGTTGCCGCCGATCGCGCCGGCCAGCGCCGCGGTGGTCGCGAGCACCAGACCGGTCACCACCATGCGGGTGCGGCCGCGCAACGTCAGCGCCCAGACGATGGCCGCCAGACACACCAGCAGGCCCAGCAGTGCGCCGGCCCCGTCGATGCCGCTTTGCTGGCCCAGCACCCAGACCAGCCAGGCGACCGTCGCGAACATCGGGAACGCCAGCAGGCGGCGCAAGGTGTTCATCCAGGCGCCGGGCTTCGGCAGCAGGCGGGCGACCGCCGGAACGAACCCTGCTGCGATATAGGGAAGCGCGAGCCCCAGGCCAAGCATCGCGAACATCAACAGTGCCTGTGCCGCGGGCAGCCCGATCGCGAAACCCAGCGACGCACCCATGAACGGAGCCGTGCAGGGCGAGGCGATGACGACGGCGAGCACCCCCGACAGGAAGTCATTCGCCACCGGATGCCGTGCCTGTGCCCCGCAGAGCGAGGCCGGTGCCACGTTGCCGAACTCGAAGACGCCCGCCAGATTCAGCCCGATCAGCGTGAACAGCCCGGCCAGCACCGCGACCACCGCGGGCGACTGGAGCTGGAAGCCCCAGCCGAGTTGCGCGCCCGCCGCGCGCAGCGCGAGCATGGCGCCCCCCAGCGCCAGGCAGGAGAGGATCACGCCGCCCGCATAGGCCATCGCGGCCAGTCGGTGGCCGCGCCGGTCCTCCGCGTGCCGGGTGAAGCTGAGCACCTTGATCGCCAGCACCGGAAACACGCAAGGCATGAGGTTCAGCAGAAGGCCGCCAATCAGAGCGCCCAGCAAGGCGGCGACAAAGGTGCCGGTGGTCCGAGCCGGCGGCGATGCGGCGGTGTTGGCTTCGAGCGCGGCCTTCAGCGCCGGCGATACCTGCGCTTTGGGCGCCACGGTGGGCCAGTTGCCGCTCACCGGCGCCTCGGCGCGCCAGGCGATGGGCTGGCCGGCTTGCCGATCCGCCGCCGCCAGCGCGACGACCACAGGCATCACCAAGGGGCTGGCACTGCGCTGGTCGGCGAGCGGCACGTTCGCGGTCCATGTGTCGCCTTGCCACGATTGCGTCCAGTCCTTGCCGAGCACTGCGGCGGTGTGGACCACCTCGGGCGTTTCGGGGAAGAACTCCAGCGTCTTGCCGCGGACAGATGCGGGCAGGCCGTCGAGCCGGATCTGCAGCTTGTCGCCGGCAATGGCGATTTCACCGGGCTTTGAAAGCGCAGCGGGCTGCGCGCCCAGCGCGGCATCGAACTCGGCCTTGTGCAGCGCGGTCGAACCTTGCAGCGGCAGCTTGAGCTGGAACTCGCCCTCCTCGGGGATGCATTCCTTGCGGCAGACCAGCCAGGAGGCTTTGAGGCGCACGTCGAGTTCGGCCGCGCCCGTGAGGGACGTGGGCGCCTTGAAGTCGGGCGCGATGGTCAGCGGCACCGGAAGCAGCACCGTGCCTTCGTAGCCGTAGTTGGCGAGGTTGCCGATCGGGATCTTCCTCGGCACCGGCCACGCGATGTCGCCGTTCGATACGCCCGGCGGCAGCGACCACGTGAGGTCGGTCGGCAGGCCGGAGTCGCCGGCGTTCCTCCAGTAGGTGTGCCACTCGGGCTGGTGCGTGATCTGCAGGCCGACCCAGACCGGCGCGCCGGGGGAGACGCCGTCCGGCGCATGGGCCATCAACTCGGCCCGCACATGGGGCGTCGTGACCACGGACCCGATGCGGGAGGACAACTGCGCGGCCGCCGGCATACAGGCTGCGAGGGTGGCGAGCAGAAGGCCCGCGAGACGAAGAGGGGAGAAGAGTGCCATGCCGTTCAGTCGGAGCGGGTCGGTCGGGTGAAGTTCCGGCCTGCGCTCACATCGCCCACCCAAGCACCACGCGGCGGCTGTTGGCGCTCTTCTTCTCGATCTTGGTCACTACGACCGTGCCGATTTCGCGCGTATTCGCCACGTGCGTGCCGCCGCAGGGCTGGAAATCGATCGATTCGGCCTCGCTGCCGATGCGAATCGTCCGCACCGTGCCCGTGCCGCGCGGCGGCTGCACGCTCATGCTCTTGACCAGCGCCGGGTTGGCGTCCAGTTCGGCATCGGTGATGGCGCCCACGACCAGCGGATGGCCAGCCTCCACCAGGCGGATCAGGCCGGCGGTGAGAGCCTCCTTGTCGAGCGGTTCGGTCATGTGGAAGTCGAGCCGCGCGTAGTCGGGCGTGATCGAACAGCCGTTGACCGGTTGCGGAACCAGGTGGCACAGCAGGTGCGTGGCCGTGTGGAAACGCATCAGCTTGTGGCGGCGCTCCCAGTCGATGCGCGCGGTCACCGTGTTTCCCGGCTTCAGCGCACTCAGCAGGGGGGCTTGCTCGGGCGCCGGGACATGAAGGATCTCGTCGGTCGGCCTGCCCTCGGCATCCTTGGCCTTGCGGGTGTCTGCAATGGCAATTTCACGCCCGTCGGGGAGCGCCAGCCGGCCGCTGTCCCCGGCCTGCCCGCCTCCCAGCGGGTAGAACACGGTGCGGTCGAGCACGATGCCGGCCTCGTGGATGCGCACGATGCGGGCTTCGCACTCGCGCAGGTAGGCGTCGGAACGGAACAGGTCGTCGGTCATCGCCCGATGGTAGCGGCGACGCCACACCGGGGTGCGCCCACGCCGGAAAGCGCCCACAGCCGACAGCCGCCACCCGCTGCGACCCGATCATCGGGAAAGACGCGATCCCCCCTCCCCGCCAATGAAGGACTTGGACCATGACACCCGCCATCCGCATCCTGCGCTGCGCTTCGTTGACCGCCGCCGTGCTGATGGCTGCCTGCGGGGAGACTGCCCGGCTGCCGCCGGAGGCCGGCATCGGCCCCACGCCGCAACTGCCTGCGCCCAACAAGACCCTGATTCCCACGGTGAACATCGCGCCCGCCGTTGGCTGGACCGACACCGCGGGGCCGAATGCGCCCGAGGGCTTCACCGTGACGGCGCTGGCGCGGGGGCTGGACCATCCGCGCTGGGTGTACGTCCTGCCCAACGGCGACGTGCTGGTCGTCGAGAGCAACAAGCCGCCCAAGCCGGAAGGCGCCAAGGACGGCGGCGACGGCCTCTACGCGCGGGCTCGCTCGATGGTGATGGGCTCCGTCATGAAGCGCGCCGGCGCCCAGGTGCCGAGCCCCAACCGCATCACCTTGCTGCGCGATGCCGACGGCGACGGCGTCGCCGAAGTGCGCCAGCAGTTCATGCAGAACCTGAATTCGCCCTTTGGCGTCGTGCTGGTCGGCAACGAGCTGTTCATCGCCAATGCGGACGCCCTGGTCAAGGTGCCTTATGTGGCCGGCCAGACTTCGATCACCGCCTCGCCCGCCAAGGTGACCGACCTGCCCGCCGGCATCAACCACCATTGGACCAAGAACGTCGTCGCCAATCGCGAGGGCACCATGCTCTACGTGACGGTCGGCTCCAACAGCAACGTGGGCGAGAACGGGCTCGCGGCGGAAGAGGGGCGCGCATCGATCTGGGAAGTCGACGTGGCCAGCGGCGAGAGAAGGCTCTTTGCCGGCGGTCTTCGCAACCCCAACGGCATGGGCTGGGAGCCCGACACCAACGTGCTCTGGACGGTCGTGAACGAACGCGACGAGATCGGCAGCGATCTCGTGCCCGACTACCTCACCTCCGTGAAGGAGGGCGCCTTCTACGGCTGGCCCTGGAGCTACTACGGCGGCCATGTCGATGCGCGCGTCAATCCCCAGCGGCCGGATATGGTGGCCAAGGCCGTCGTGCCCGACTACGCACTCGGCTCCCACGTGGCGCCGCTGGGCATGGTCTTCTCCAACTCTCGGGGCATGCCGGCCGAATTCGCGAGCGGCGTCTTCGTCGGCCAACACGGCTCGTGGAACCGCAAGCCGCTGTCTGGCTACAAGGTCGTGTTCGTCCCTTTCATCGGCGGCCGGCCGAGCGGGGCCCCGGTCGACTTCCTCACCGGCTTCCTCGATGCCGACGAGAAGGCGCAAGGCCGCCCCGTCGGCGTAGCGCTCGACAAGAGCGGCGCTCTGCTGGTTGCGGACGATGTCGGCAACACCGTCTGGCGCGTCAAGAGAAAGTGACCGTGGTCAGAACCCGTGATCTGCTCGGACCACTAAGATCGCCGCATGACAGCTCATGCCAGCCGCTTCTGGTCCCAACTCACGACGCGCGATTTCGGTGCGCTCGATCCGGCGACGACGGTTGCGGTGCTGCCGCTCGGCGCCACCGAGCAGCATGGTCCGCATCTGCCCCTCAACGTGGATTCGACCCTGGCCGATGGCATCGTGGCCGCCGCGCTGCCATTTCTGCCCGCGGAGTTGCCTGTGCTCTTCCTTCCCACGCAGCAGATCGGCCTGAGCCCGGAGCACGTGCGCTTTCCCGGCACCTTGACCCTTTCGTCCGAGACCCTGATCCGCCTCTGGAGCGAGATCGGCGCAGGCGTGGCGCGCTCGGGCGTGAGAAAGCTCGTGCTTTTCAACGCGCACGGCGGACACACCGGCGCCATGGACATCGTCGCGCGCGAGTTGCGCGCGACGCACGGCCTGATCGTCTACAGCGTGAGTTGGTTCAACCTGCCGCTCGGCGATGCGGGCGCGCAGTTCAGCGCCGACGAGCATCGGTTCGGCGTGCACGCGGGCGACATGGAAACCTCGATGATGCTGGCGCTCGCGCCGGACCAGGTGACGATGGACGCCGCGCGTGACTTCGGGTCGACCTCGCGCCAGCGTGCCGCCGACTACGCCATCCTCGGCAACGGCCGAAGCGCCAAGCTCGGCTGGGCGATGGAGGACTACAACCCCGATGGCGCCGCAGGCAACGCCGCCGCGGCCACGGCGGAAAAGGGGCATGCGCTGGTCAATGCCGCCGCCGTGCAATTGGCGGCATTGCTCGCCGAGGTTTCGCGGCTGCCGCTGAGCACGGCCCACACGGACCCCTTGCAGCCGCCACGCTGACAGGCCACGCAGTTCAGCCCGCGATCAACGGACCCGAAGGTGCGGCTTCTTCGATCTTGATCGAACCGTCCGGCCGCTCGCACGTGCCGATCAGCAAGCCGCTCGCAATGGCGTGCGCCTTCAGTGCGTCGAACACCTCGTCGCGTCCCGGCGTTGCAGAGAACTCGTGCGCCGTGCCCAGCGCGAAAACCTGGAACGCGTAGCGGTGCACGCCGTGGCCCGGCGGCGGATCCGGTGGCATCCAGGCCGACTGGAGAAAGGAATTGCGGCCCGCATGGAGCCCAATCCCTTCGTGGTCGGCGCTTGGAAGCGCCCCTTCCTGCAGGCTGCCGTCGGCCGCGGGCAGGTCGACAGCGATCGCGTGCACCATCGGGTGCGGCGTCGGCGAATCAGCGTCCTCCACCATCAACACCAGCGAGGCGGCGCCGGGCGGCACGCCGATCCACTGCACGGGCGGCGATACCCCTTCGCCGTCGGCCGTGTAGCGCGGCGGTATTGGCGCGTGATCGGCAAAGGCCAGGCTGGCGACCGTGATGGAAGCCATTCCTTCGCGCAGGCCCAGCGTGTTGAATGCGATTTCGTCCAGGCCCGCGCGCACGTCGTGCAACGCGTGGCCGATGGCGTCAGGGAGCTTTTCCAGCATGGTGCTGGTATAGCGTGGGCGCTTCTAAATGTGTGTAGGACGGGAGCAGGAGCGGCCTGCGCGCAGGCCGCTCCGCTATCATGAAAATCGCGCCTCGATCACAACCAAATACAAAGGGAACCTATGAGCATCGTCTGGACCATTCTGATTGGCTTCGTTGCGGGCCTCGTGGCGCGCGCCATCAAACCCGGCGATGACTCGGCCGGGTTCATCGTGACCACGCTGATCGGCATTGCCGGTTCGCTCATCGCGACCTACCTCGGGCAGGCCATGGGCTGGTACACGGCAGGCCAGGGGGCGGGATTCATCGCGTCGGTGGTCGGCGCGATCGTGCTGCTTTTCATCTACGGGCTGATCAAGCGCAAGTGAGATCGGCAGGCAGCGTTCCGGATGCCGGTTCGCAAGACGCGCAGCCGTCACCATCACTATGTGTACGTGGTCGAGCTGGACGACCGCGTCTGGAACGTGGCGCGCTTCCGGCGGGCCAATCCTGACTACCGCCTGGGCATGCCATTCGTCTACGTCGGCATGACCGGACTGGACCCGGACGTGCGCTTCGACAAGCACAAGGCCGGCATTCAGGCCAACGGCTTTGTGCGCGACTACGGCCTGCGCCTGTTGCCGGCTCTCTATGCGATGTACAACCCCATGCCGTACGAGGCTGCGCGGGACATGGAAGTCGAACTGGGTATTGCGCTGCGCGAGGCCGGTTACGGCGTATGGCAAGCCTGATTCTCCGGAGGTGCGCATGAACCCCATTGCCTGCATCGTGATGACCAGCATCGGCACCGAGGACGAAGCCGAGGCTCTGGCGACCGCCATCGTCGAGGCGCAACTGGGTGCTTGCGTGCAGATTCAGCGCGTGCGCAGCGTCTATGCCTGGCAGGGCGAACTGCGCCGTGAGCCCGAGTGGGTGCTTCACATCAAGACGCTCGCTGCACGCTACGCGGTGCTGGAAGCCTTCATTCGCGAGCGGCACAGCTACCAGACGCCGGAGATCGTGCTGGTGCCGATCACGGCCGGCTCGGCCGACTACTTGCACTGGCTCGCGGCGGGCAGTGCACCGCCCGCTCAGGAATAGGTGACCCAGCCCTCGTACGCCGGCCCGTCCAGGTGCGGCAGCGTGTTGTAGGTCACAAGCATGTGGCGCTTGGGCGTGAACGCGAATTCCGTGACCGCGGTGTTGCGGATGCGAAGGTTCAATTCGATGGTGGTTTCGGGGCTGGTGCCCAGCACGTGCCCGACCGCGGTGCTGATCGGTCCGCCGCTCGACACCACCAGCACTTTCGCGCCGTGGTGCTTGTCGCGCACGTGGTCGAGCGCAGTGGTCACGCCGGCCAGGAAATCGACGTAGCTGGGCATGCCCCGGGGTTCCGTGCGGCCTTGCATCCAGGCGCCGAGGCCGTCGCGCAGCAGCCGGAAGTGATGGCGGTACATCTCCGGCGTGTCCGGCTTCTGCAATTTCTCGGGGTGGATGGTCGCGATCACGGCCTCGCTGTCGTATTCGTTGAGGCCGGGCCAGGGCAGGACATCGTCGCGCTGCAGGCCCAGTCCTTCGGCGATTCCCTCCCAGGTTTGCCGGTGCCGCTTCAGGGTGCCGGTGATGACCGCGTCGAAGGTCATCCCGCGTTCACGCCAGTACTCGCCGAGCCGCACGGACTGCTTGCGGCCTAGTTCGCTGAGGTTGTCGTAGTCGGCCGCGCCGAAGCTGGCTTGGCCGTGGCGCACAAGGTAGAGGGTTCCCATGCGCGGGATTCTGCCAACGGACTTGGCTTGGGTCCGTCGCGGCGGCGACGGGTGCTATCGATTTCGTAGCAAATTCGACGTTGCGTGCGGCACGGGCAACAGAAGTGTAAGAGCATGAGCCATAAAGTTCTCAATATGTAAGAATGAACACTTTAGTTGACGACAAATGTTGCGCGCCGCGCACATATACGTCCGGCATGGAGCCCGAAAAAGGACCGCAGGAGCATGAACAAGTCATATCGCAGCGTCTGGAATCACGCCCTCGATGCGTGGGTGGCCGTCTCGGAGATCACGGCCACGCGGGGCAAGCGCTCCGGCGGCCTCGTCGCTACGACGCTGATGCTCGGACTGGGCGCCTTCCCCGGCCTCGGCGCAGCACAGACGCGCGACTACGCCAATGGCGACAACAATGCGACGCCGCTGGTCGTCACCACGTCGTCGGCCACGCTCAACACCCTCGGCGCCGCCACGGCCGTTGCGACGCAGTCAGGCGACATCAGCGGTGCGGGCGGCATCACCAAGACCGGCGCCGGCACGCTTGTGTTGGGCGGGGCCAATACCTACCGAGGCACGACCACGATCAACGCCGGCACGTTGCAGGTCCGCACCGACGCTGACCTGGGCAATACCGACCCGGCCATCGCAACGGTTGGCACGATCGCCATCGACAACGGCACGCTGCGCATCGGCACCCCGACTCCCAGCCCCGCGCCCTTCATCACGGCTCGCGCCATCACGCTCGGCGCGGGTGGCGGCACGATCGACGTCAAGGACTCCACGTCGAACGCGTTGAATGGCGCGATCTCCGGTGCAGGACAGCTCAGGCTCGTCAACTCCGGCACGAGCAACGCAGAAGACCAGCGTCTGCGCATCGACAACGCGGGCAACAGTTACCTGGGCGGCACCCTCATCGAGGGCAAGGCTGCGGGCGGCCGCATGAGCGTGTCCACAGGGACCACGGGCTCGCTCGGCACGGGCCCAGTCGAGATCTACTCGAACGCGCAACTGGAGTTCCTCGGCGCAAGCGCGGGCAATCTTGCGATCACCGTGAAGACCAGCACGGATTACTTCGGCACGAACAGCGGCATCCAGTTCAACACCGACGTGCTGGGCAACGGCTCCAGTGCCGGCGCGTCGAGACTGGAGCTCAACGGCGCCGGGTCGTACCTGATCTTCGGGCGGAATGCGACGGCCGCCGACTCGACGATCCAGAACAACCACGGGCGCGTCTACTTCAACGTCAACAGCAACGGCGGTAACACCGTCGTGCACAACAACGCCGGACAGGTCTACCTGGCGAACACGCCCGACCTGAGCGGGGCGACGATCGACAACGGCTTGGGCGGCAGGCTCTACGTGCACGAAGTGGCCACGTCCGTGTCGGTCGGTTCGCTGTCCGGCGCCGGCAACGTGACCCTGGGCTCGAAGAACCTGACCGTCGGGGCCCTGAACCGGCCGGACGACGTGATCAACGGAGTGATCTCCGACCAGGGGCCGGCCAACTTTCCCGTCAATCCTCCGCTCGACCCGGCGGCCCCCGTCATTCCGTACAACTACGCGGTCTTCGACACGGGCGGCTCGCTGACCAAGGTCGGCACCGGCACGCTCACGCTGGGCGGTGCCAACACCTACACCGGTCCCACGACCGTCAACGCGGGCACCTTGCGCGCCGGAGCACCGAACGTCCTGAGCGCGCGGTCGGGGCACATCGTGGCGACAGGCGCCACCCTGGACCTCGCGGGCCACAACCAGACCGTCGCCTCCCTGTCGAACAGCGGCACGGTCTCGCTCGTCGGCAATACGCCGGGTACGGAGCTGCGCGTGACCGGCGGCTACGTCGGCAACAACGGCACGCTGCGCCTGGCTTCCAGGCTCGACGCCGCGGGTCCGTCCGACCGCCTGATCCTCGACGGCGGGGCTGCGACCGGAAGCACCAATGTCCAGATCACCAACATCGGCGGCCTCGGTGGCCTGACGTCCGGCAACGGGATCGAGGTGATCTCTGCCATCAACGGCGCCACCACGACCGCGCAGACGACGCGCAGCGCCTTCGCGCTGAGCGGAGGCCATGTGGACGCAGGCGCCTTCGAGTACCGGCTGTACGCGGCGGATGCGGCAGGCACGGGTGAGAACTGGTATCTGCGCTCGCAGGTCATTCCGCCGCCACCACCGCCGCCACCACCGCCACCACCGCCGCCGCCTCCGGCACCGCCAGCACCGCCTGCACCCCCGGCTCCGCCCGCACCGCCTGCACCCCCGGCTCCGCCGGCCCCGGTACCGGCCACAGCATCGCCCTCGGTTGCCGCGCCTTCGGTATCGGCTCCGCTGCCGCCAGCGCCGGCACCCCGGCCAGTGACGGCCTATCGAGCCGAGGTGCCCATGCTCGCGGCGATGCCGGCCCAATTGCGCCAGAACGACATGGCGATGCTCGGAAACGTGCATACCCGCCTGGGCGACGACGACGCCAGCGCCCCAGCTGTCGCGAGCCTGACGCCGGTCGGAGGTGCGTTGACGACCGATCGCCACGCCTGGGCGCGGGGTGTCTACAGCGACGTCGATATCCACCAGGACGGAACCGTGAATCCATCCACCCAAGGCCACCTCAGCGGCGTGCAGGTCGGCACCGATCTCTACGTGTCCCCGCTCGGCGACTGGCGCGCCGGCGTCTATGTCGGCACGCTCGACGGCAATTCCGACGTGAGCGGTTTGGCCAGCGGCCTGTGGCGCGCCGTCGGAAGCACCGACACGCGCTCCCGCTACTTCGGCGCCTATGCCACCTACGCCAACACGACCGGCTTCTACGCGGACACCGTGCTCCAGTACGGATCGCAGCGCTACACGATCCAGCCGCTCGGCGGCTTCGAGGCATCGGGCAAGGGCAACAGCCTGCTGGCCGCGATGGAGGTCGGGCAGGCCTTCGCGCTCGGCAATGGCTGGACGCTCGAGCCGCAGGCGCAGCTGGTCTACAGCCACGCAAACCTCGATGACATGGTGATCCAGGGCGCACTCGTGCAGCAGGACAACCTGGACAGCTGGACGGGCGGGCTCGGCGTTCGAGTGAAAGGCGACTTCGCGACTTCGGCCGGTCGTCTGCAACCCTATGGTCGCGTCGCCGTGATCCATGGCACCGGCGGCAACACCATCGCGCGCTTCATCGGGCCTGCCGCGTTCACCGACATCGCCAGTGCGGCCAGCTACACCTCGATGGAGTTGGCGGGCGGCTTCACGCTGGCGCTCTCGCGGAGCGTGAGCGTCTACGGCGAAATCGGCAGGCTGTTCAGCACCAGCGGCGACACGGAGGTGAAGGCCTCGGTGCAGGGCGCGGTCGGGATGCGCGTGCGCTGGTGAGCTACTTGCGATCGGTCATCGCGATGCGAACGGCCAGTCCCGCGAGCACGCTGCCCATCACGTAGCGTTGCGCGCGCAGCCAGCCCTCGCTCTGCGAGAGAAAGGCCGTGATGCTCGCCGCGGTCAGCACGAGCATCGCGTTGACGGCGCCGCTCACGCCGATCTGCACGGCCCCCAGCGCGAGGCTCTGCAGCAGCACGGAGCCGCGTTCCGGATGGAGGAACTGCGGGAAGAAGGACAGGTAGAACATCGCCACCTTGGGATTCAGCAGGTTGGTGAGGAAGCCCATGCTGAAGAGCTTGGCCGGCGGGTCGTCTGGCAACAGCCGCGCTTCGAAAGGCGCAGTGCCGTTGGGCTTTACCGCCTGCCAGGCGAGCCAGAGCAGATACGCCGCGCCGGCCAAGCGGATCGCATCGAATGCGAAGGGCACCGCGGCCAGCAGCGCCGTCAGCCCGAGCGCCGCCGCCATCAGGTGCACCACGAAACCCAGGAGCACGCCCGACAGCGAGATCAGTCCGGCCGCGCGGCCCTGGCACAGCGTGCGCGACACGCAATAGATCATGTTCGGGCCAGGTGTCAGCACGAGCACCAGTGCCGCAAGTGAGAACCAGGCGAGTTCGGTGGCGCTCAGCATGTTCAGATTCCTCCGGATTCGAGTGTGACGGTGCCGCGCGGCGTGTCGAACACCGCGCGGAGACGGGGTGCGCCGGTTGCCAGCGGCACGCCCGACAGGCCGATGGCACGGAGCGCGACCTCGAGATCCGCCTTGCGCGGATGGGCAAGATCGAGCGAGCGCAGCGTGACTCCGGAGTCGGCCATGCTGTCGGTCGGATGCACCGGACCCCATTCGATGAGCGTCGGCAGCGCACCGTAGAAAAGGCGCTGGCCGTCGTCGCGCACCGTGATCTGCCATGACAGTCGGCCGGCCGACGTGTCGCGCGATGCCTCGAGCACCTGGCCGCGATCGATGCGCACATCGGCCAGTGCCTGAACGGCGGCTCCGGCATCGGGCACCTCGGCGACGAAGTGGACCAGCCGCGGACCGCCGCGCGCCAGCGCCGTTTGCAGCAAGGCGTCGTCCAGGTCGAACCAGCGATGGGCGCCGGCCCCCCGGGTGGGTCGGGCGTTCGGATCGATGGCGATGATTTCCAGATACGCGCGCGGAAAGTCCGCGGTCGCCACCTTCACCAGGCGGTTGTGCGTGCCCATCAGCGGATGCGCGCCGCCGGGGCCTGGCTCGATGCCGAAGGTGGCCTGGCACCAGCGCACGCCTTCGTCGAGGGTGCGGGCTGCGATGACGAGGTGATCGAGACGCGCTTTCATGACAGCGACCTCAGATCGCCACCGTTCCGTCGATGCAGGTCACCGACGATCCGCCGACCCAGACCTGCCCGTCGGCATCGCGCGTGACGTGCACGCGCCCCGACCGGCCCAGGGTCTGGCCTTGGGCGGCAACATAGCGTTCCGGCATCTGGCCGTCGGCGATGAGCCACTGCGCGAGGCTGGCGTTGAAGCTGCCGGTGACCGGATCTTCCTCGATGCCGACCGGCGCCGCGAAGACGCGCACTTCGATCCCGGCGGGCGCTTCCTCGGTGCGCGCAAAGGCGCGGGCCTCGCGGTTCGAGCGAACGATCAGCGGGGGCGAATCGTCCGTCGACCAGATCCCCGCGACGCCGACCTTCTGGCCCAACTCGCGCAGCATGCGATGGTCGGGCTTGAGCGCGAGCACGGTGTCGGCGTCTTCCAGCAGGAGACCGAGCCACACCGGGCCGTTGTCGAGCAATTGCGCCGCGGTGATCTGCTGGGCCTTGAGGCCGAGTGCGGCCGCGACCTTGGCCAGCAGCGTGGGGCTCGGCGCGCTGCGCCGCAGTGGCGGAGCGGCGAAGACCAGTCGTTCGCCTTCGCGCTGGATCAGCACCAGTCCCTGTGCGCACTGCTGCACGATGCAGGCGCCTGACTTCGGCTTGCCGCCGGCCTGCAGCCAGGCGTGGCAGCTGCCCAGCGTGGGGTGGCCGGCAAAGGGCAGTTCGCCGCCGGGCGTGAAGATGCGCACGCGGTAGTCGGCGGTCGGCTCGGTGGGCGGCAGCAGAAAGGTCGTTTCGGAAAGATTCGTCCACTTGGCGAATCGCTGCATCTCGGCGTCGTCGAGGCCGGTGCCGTCGAGCACCACGGCGAGCGGGTTGCCGAAGTAGGGCGTCGACGTGAAGACATCGACTTGCTTGAAGGGGCGGTTGGTCATCGAGGTCATTCCAGTGCGAGGTCGAGCACGCCGCGCGCGCCCGCGCGGCTGCGCAGATCGCCAAACCAGCGTTCGACATTCGGCCAGATGGGCCGGGTGTATTCAGTTTGCGGCAGGCCGAACCAGCGGTGCGCTTCGCAGCCGACCGGAATGTCGGCCATCGTGAAGTTGTCGCCCAGCATGAACGTGCGCGTGGCGAGATGGGCGTCGAGCATCGCGAACAGCGGTTCGGTGGTGGTAACCGATTGCTCGATGACTTCGAGGTTGCGCTGCGCCGCCGGCGTCCGCACCCATTGCCTGAATGCGCCGGCACTGGCCCGGTTGAGCGTGGTCTGCTGCCAGTCCATCCAGCGCTCGGCATCGAAGCGCTCGGACAGCAGATCGGGGTAGAGCCTGCCCATCGAATGCTTTGCGCAGAGATAGCGCACGATCACGTTCGATTCCCAGAGCGTGACGCGCTCCTCGCCCTCGCCGTCGTCGATGGCCGGTACCAGGGCATTCGGGTTCAGCCGCTGGTACTCGGGCGTCTGCACCACGCCGAACTTGCCGCCGGCCTCCGTGCGCTGGAAGTCCAGCCCGAGTTCCTGCGCGCACCACACCACCTTGCGAACGTTGATGGAGCTGATGCGCCCCCAGATGTTGAGCATGTCAGAGTCCTTTGGATGGACGGTCGATGAACAGAAGACGCAGCGCCAGCGCGACCATCACCGTGGCCAGCAGGCCGCGCTGAAATCCCGCGGCGTGACGGCGCTGCAACCAGCGACCGATCTGGCCGCTGCACGCGCCGAGCATGGTATTGAACAGCAGCCCGGCGAGCGAAAGCGCAATGCCGAGTTGCAGCAATTGCATCGGCACACTGCCGCGTGCGGGCGAGACGAACTGCGGCAGAAACACCATGAAGAACAGCAGTGCCTTCGGGTTGACCAGGTTGTTGAGCCAGGCCATGCGCACGACGCGCCCGAAGCTCACGACATCGGCCCTGCCGTGCAGGGCTGCATCGCCGGAGCGGAGGGCCTGCCATGCAAGCCACAGCAGATAGAGCGCGCCCGCGTAGCGCAGCACGTCGAAGGACGGCGGCCACGCAGCCACGAGCGCGGTGACGCCGGTCGCCGCGCAGAGCGTGTGCACCAGATCCGCGCCGGCAATGCCGAGTCCGGCGGCCAAGCCAGCGCGGGGCCCCATGGCGATGCCATGCGAGAGGACGAAGGCCATGTTCGGCCCCGGCGAGAGGAACAACGCCAGCACGGCGAGCAGGAACAGCGAGAGCGTGCCGCCGTCGATCATGGCGTGAAGATCTCGATGTTGTGCACCGCCGCTCCGTGATGGGGCCGGTTCAGGTGGGGCTGGCGGCCAGCAGCCGCTGCACGTCGGCCGCTGCGTTGTGCGCCAGTTGCTCGCGCACGACCTCGGCCAGCGCGGCGATCGCGGTGTCGATCTCGTCGACGCTCGCCGTCACGAAGGACAGCCGCATCGTGCGCGGGTCGCTGGCGCCGGCATAGAACGGTGCGCCCGGCACGAAAGCCACCCCCCGCTCCACCGCCTTGGGCAGCAGCGCGACCGTGTCGATGCCTTCGGGCATGCGCACCCACAGGAACATGCCGCCGGCCGGCTGGGTGAACTCGACCTGCAGCCCCTTCATTTCACGCGTGAGCGCCGCCAGCATGGCGTCTCGCTGGTGCTTGTACAGCTTGCGGATGGTGGGCACGTGACGAGCCAGGAAGCCGTCCTTCATCACTTCGGAGACCATGCGCTGGTTGAAGCTCGGCGTGTGCAGATCGGCTGCCTGCTTGGCCTGCAGCAGCTTGGGGTAGATCGACTTGGGCGCGACCATGAAACCCAGTCGCAAGCCCGGCGCCAGCACCTTCGAGAACGAGCCGAGATAAATGCAGCCCTCGGGATTGCGTGCCGTGAGCGGCGGGGGAGGCGCTTCGTCGAACCAGAGTTCGCCATAGGGGTTGTCCTCGACGATCGGCAGCCCGGCCTTCGCCGCCGCCGCGGACACGGCGGCGCGGCGTTCCTCGGTCATGGTCCGGCCGGTCGGGTTCTGGAAGTTGGGCAGCAGGTAGACGAAGCGGGCGTCCGGGGCCTTGGCGATCAGGTCGTCGACCATCACGCCCTCGTTGTCACTCGCCACGCTGACCGGCTCGGGTTCCATCGGCGAGAAGGCCTGAAGCGCGCCGAGGTAGGTCGGCGTCTCGACCAGCACGCGGCTGCCGGGGTCGAGCAGCACCTTCGCGATCAGGTCCAGGCCCTGCTGCGAGCCAGTGGTGATCAGCACCTGGGCGGGGTCGACCGGCCAAGGCAGCATCTCGGCCACGGCTTCGCGCAGCGGGCCGTAGCCTTCGCTAGCGGCATATTGGAGCGCCGCCTGGCCGTCCTTGTGCAGTACCTCGGCGCAGGCGTCGGCGAAATCGCTGATCGGGAAGGTCTTGGGCGAGGGCAGGCCACCGGCGAGGCTGATGATGCCGGGGCGTTCGGTGACCTTGAGGATTTCACGGATCACCGACGGATTCATCTTTTCGGCGCGGGCGGCGAGTTTCCAGTTCATGTTGTTTCCTTAGAGTGCGATGGGTTATCGCGAGACCGTGGCGAGCGCGGCCGGATTGCGCGGCTGGGAGAGCTTCTTCCCCGCGACCACCGTGGCGACCACGGCGGCGGCGAAGCCGAGGGTCACGGTATCGAGAGGCTCGCCGAGCAGCGGCACCGCGGCGAGGATCGAGAGAAAGGGTTGCAGCAACTGGGTCTGGCTGACACGCAGCGCGCCGCCCATGGCGAGGCCGCGGTACCAGGCGAAGAAGCCCACCCACATCGAGAATACGCCGACATAGACGAACCCGACCCAGGCGGATGCGGCGACCGGCTGCTTCGGCCACAGCCACAGCGTGCCCGGCAGCGAGACGGGCAGTGCGAGCACGCAGACCCAGCAGATCACGCGCTCTGCGCCCAGTGCCGGCGTGACCTGCGCGCCGTAGATGTAGCCCAGCGAGGCGGCAAAGACCGCGCCGACCAGCAGCACGTCCGCCCATTCGAAGCCGAAGCCGCCGCCGTGGGACCCGGCGCGCAGCAGCGAGAACACGACCACCAGCAAGCTGCCGGCGATGGCGCAAAGCCAGAAGCCCAGCCGCGCGCGCTGGTGCAGCACCCAGGCGGCGCACGCTGCCGTCACCAGGGGCAGCAGCGCGGTGATGACCGCCGCGTGGCTGGCGCTGACCACACGCAGCGCAAAGGCCAGGAGCAAGGGGAAGCCGATCGCGTTGCCGAGCACGGCCATGCCCAATGGCTTCCACTGCGGGCGCTTCGGCAGGGGCGAGCGCGTGGCGAGCAGGAAGAGGGCGGACAGCACACCGGCCAGCGCCGCGCGGCCGAGCGTCAGGAACCAGGGCGAGAGTTGCGGCGCGGCCTGCGTGCCCGTGGCGAGCCGCGTCATCGGCAGCGTGACCGCGAAGAAGGCCACGCCGAGCACACCGAGCCACATGCCAAGCGTTTCGTCCTTGATCTTCATACGCTGACCATCCACCAAGCCGTCAGCACGAGAACGGCCGCCATCGCACGGTTGAACCACAGAAGGCGGCGCCCCTGGGCCAGCCAGTTGCGCAGCAACGCCCCGGCGAGTGCGTAGACGAAGTTGCTCGTGAATGCGTACACCAGCATGACCGGTGCAACGATCGCGAAACGCCGCAACGCATCCGGCTGCCCGGCAATCCAGCCCGCGACCAGCGTCAGGGCCAGCAGCCAGGCCTTGATGTTGAGGAACTGCAGCATCACGCCTTGCTTGAAACCGACCCTGAGCTGTTCGCCGTCGGCCTGGCCGAGCGCTGCGCTGCCGCTGAGCTTCCAGGCCAGCCACAGCAGGTAGACGATGCCGAGCGCCTTGATGATCCAACGCAGCGACGGCACGGCGACAACCAGTGCGCCGATGCCTGCCGCGCACAGCGCAAGCAGCAGCGTCCAGCCCACCGGCACCGCGATGACGAAACGCATCGCGCGAGGCAGGCCGACGTTGGCGCCTAGGGCAGTGGAAAGGGTGGTGTTCGGCCCTGGCGAAAAACTCATCGCCGTGGCCAGCACCAGCAGCGCAGTGAATTCTTGCCAGTTCATGGGACACACTTTAAACTGAGGACCATTACAGTTCCAGTACAGATTGCCGAACAAGAGCTGACACTGTATCGGCTTGATGATCGACACAGAGCAGGGACAAGACGCGCATGCTGACACGCACCTCCACCCAGTCGCTGACGGAGCAGCTCGCCGACCGCTTCGCCGAGCGTATTCGCAACCGTCTGCTCGCGCCCGGTGCGCGCTTGCCCTCAGTGCGCGAATGCGCGCGGCAGCAGGGCGTGAGCCCGCACACGGTGGTCGCGGCCTACGACCAGTTGCTGGCGCAGGGGCTGGTCGAAGCGCGGCGCCAACGCGGCTTCTATGTGCGCGACTCGGTCGCGGCTCACGGCGGGCCGGCCTTGTCGAGCATGAACCTGGTCGTCCAGCCGCCGCCCCCCCAGATCGTGGCGGCCGATGCGAGCACCCTCATCCGCGGCATGTTCCACCGCCCGAGCGACAAGCCGCAACCCGGCATGGGCGTTTTCCCGCCCGAATGGCTGGAGTCGACCTTCATGCCGGCCGCCGTGCGCCGCGTGACCAACACCAAGGCCTTGCAGGAGTTCTCGCTGCAGTACGGCGAGCCCGAAGGGGACAGCGGGCTGCGCCGCAGCCTCGCCACCAAGCTGGGAAGCATCAACGTGCCGGCGGGTCCGAAGCAGATCCTGACGACGATCGGCGCCACCCACGCGCTCGATATCGTCAGTCGGACCCTGCTGCGTGCCGGTGATCCAGTCATGGTCGAGGAGCCCGGCTGGGCGCTCGAATTCGCGCGCCTCGAAGCGCTCGGCATGCGAATTCTTCCCGTGCCGCGCAAGGCCGACGGGCCCGACCTCGAGGTCATGGAGCGCTACTGCAATGCAGGCGAGGGCCACAAGCCCAAGCTCTTCGTGAGCGTCAGCGTGCTGCACAACCCGACCGGCTACAGCCTCACGCCGGGCAGCGCGCACCGTGTGCTTCAGCTTGCCAATCGGCACGACTTCCACATCGTCGAGGACGACACCTACAGCCACCTCGCGCCAGAGCACGCGACCCGGCTCAGCGCGCTCGACGGCCTGCAGCGCACCATCTATGTCAGTGGCTTCGCGAAGATCCTCGCGCCCAACTGGCGCATCGGCTTTCTCGCGGCATCGCCCGAACTGGTCGGGCGCCTGCTCGAAACCAAGCTGCTCGCCACCTTGACGACGCCCTCGCTATTCGAAAAGGCCTTGGCCTGGTGCATCGACCAGGGGCAGTTGCGCCGGCATGCCGAGCGCGTCCGGCTGCGGCTCGATGGGGCGCGAGGCCGCACCGTCAAACTGGCGCTGGCCGCGGGCTGCAAGCTCGCCTCGGAGCCGGCGGGGCTTTTCGGCTGGGTTGACACCGGCGTCGATACCGACGCGCTTACGCAGCGCATGCTCGACGAGGGCTACCTTCTGGCGCCCGGCTCCCTGTTTCATGCCCGCAGGCCGCCCAGCACCTTGATGCGCATCAATTTCGCGACCGCGCAGGACGCGACGTTCTGGAAAGTGTTCGCGCGGGTCAGGGATCAGCAGGCCTGAGGTCTGCCGCGCGGGCGGTCACAACAGTCGGTCGGGTGCGAGCGGCCCGAACAGCTTGAGCATCATCCGGAGACTGGTGCTGGCGTCGGGCTCGGTGGTCGTGTCCTGGAGTCCGCTGCCTTGCGGGGCGCGCCAGACGAGTTGCCCATCGTTGCGTTCTACGCGCCAAGCGCCCTCCCGCAGCGCGGTCTCTATCTTGCCGGTCGCCACGCGGGAGAGCTCATCGCTGCGGATCAGCAGCGCGATCTCCGTGTTCTGCAACTGCGAGCGCAGGTCGAGATTCATGGAGCCCACCACCAGCATGCGGCCGTCCATCACCAGCACTTTGGAATGCAGCATCGAGCGCGATTCGCCTGACATGTTGCTGCCGGAGCTGCCGAAGGCGCTGCTGAGGCCAGCCTGCTCGCTGCGGAGTTCGTAGAGCTCGATGCCCATCGCGAGCAGCTCTTCGCGATGCCGAGCGTAGCCGACGTGAGCCACGGGTGCGTCGTTCGAGGCCAGCGAGTTCGTCAGCACCTGGATCCTCACGCCGCGCGCTCGCGCCGAGGCAAACGCTTGCTTCATGTCGGGACCGGGGACGAAGTACGGCGAGATGATCAGGAGGTCGCTGCGGGCCAGGCCGATCAGTTGAAGCAGGCCTTCGACCACGGTGTCACCGCCTGCGGCCGTATCGGCGGCGGCGTCGAGCGAATTTCCGGGGCGCGCGCCGGGCGGTCGCCCGGTCTGTCGTGTCACCACGAGGCCGGGAGCTTTGCCGGTGCCGGCGCTCGGGCCAGCGTCATCCGCCGCGATCTTTCCCGGTCGGTCGACCAGTACGACGGCGGGCGCCCATACGAAGGTCGCAGTGCTCAGGTCCATCGCCTTCTGGTCCCACGCGTGGGCGCGCTGTTCGGCGGTGGGGGCTTCGCCTTGCGGACGCTGTTCGCCGTTTGCCGCCCGCGTCCCGTCTGCGGCCGAGGCGGCACTCTGGGCCGCATCGGCCTTTTTCGCCCGAGCCCGCATTTCGTCGAGTTCCTCGCGCGTCACGAGCGATTGAACCGGATAGGCACGCTCGTTGTTCCAGTAGGCGTCGAAGCTGCGCGACAGGTCCTGCACGAGCGGTCCCGCAACCAGGACGTCGAGATCGATGAAGTTGGCCTTGCTGGCGTTGCCGAAGTACGCGTCGCCCAGGTTGCGCCCCCCCGTCACGGCCAGCACGTTGTCGGCGATGAAGAGCTTGTTGTGCATCCGCTGCTGGATACGCGATGCGTCGTCGAGCGAGTTGAAGAGGCGCCCCACGGTGGACGCCCGCGCGCCGGCGAGCGGGTTGAACATGCGCATCTCGATGTTGGGCTCGAAAGCGAGGCGCATCACGAGCGCGTCGCGGCCGGTGCTGTGGAAATCGTCGAGCAGGATGCGCACGCGCACGCCACGCCGGGCCGCATCGCGCACGCCGATGAGCAGGCGTGCAGTGCTGGCGTCTGCGTGGATCGCGTAGTACTGGAGGTCCAGCGTCTTCTGTGCGCCCTCCACAAGGGCGAGCCTGCTGCCGTAGGCGGCGGGGGGGCCGTCCAGCAACATGAAGCCGGATTCGAAGCGTCCCCTCGCTGCGTCCCGGCGTTTCTGCACCACGGTCGCCAACGGCGTGCCCGCTGGCGATGTCAGCGCGGTGGAAACCGGCCGGTCGACATCCTTCGGAAGCTCGGCGCACGCGGTGAGGCAAAGCGCCACTCCTCCGATCGCGAGGGAGCGTTGCAACAGGAGGGCAAGGTGCCGGAGGAATGAGGACATGCGGCGGGGGTGAGCCTGGGTACCGCATGTATAGCGCGACCCGCGTGCGCCCCGCGTCGGACAAAGGCGCCGTTAGCCCTGGCGCGCTGAGCCGAGTTCTTCCCAGCGCTCGAGTGCGGCAAGCAGTTCGTCGTCGATGCGGGCGTGGCGCTCGCCGAGTTCGGCCGCGCGCGATGCGTCGGTGGCGTAGATGGCGCCGCCGTCGAGTTCGAGGATTTCGGTGATGCGCTTCTGCTCGTCTTCCAATGCGGCGATCTGCGCCGGCAGGGTTTCGAGTTCGCGCTGTTCCTTGTAGCTGAGCTTCTTGCGGATCGTGCGGGCAGCGGGTTCCACCGCAGGCGCCGGCGCGGGCGCCGGGGGCGCGACCGGCGCCGACGCGGCCGCGCGCTGCTCGGCGAATTCTCGCGCGCGCTTCGATTGGGTCAGCCAGTCCTGCACGCTGCCTTCGTATTCGCGCCAGTGGCCGTCGCCTTCGAACGCGATCGTGCTCGTCACGACGTTGTCGAGGAAAGTCCGGTCATGGCTGACGAGGAAGACCGTGCCGTCGTAGTTCTGCAGCAAGTCTTCGAGGAGCTCGAGCGTGTCGATGTCGAGGTCGTTCGTCGGTTCGTCGAGCACCAGCACGTTGGCGGGGCGCGCGAAAAGACGCGCGAGCAGCAGCCGGTTGCGCTCACCGCCGCTCAGCGATCGCACCGGCGAGTGCGCACGGGCGGGCGAGAAGAGGAAGTCTGCCAGGTAGCTCTTGACGTGCTTGCGCTGGCTGCCGATCTCGATCCATTCGCTGCCGGGGCTGATGAAGTCCTCCAGCGTGGCGTCGAGGTTCAGCGCATTGCGCATCTGATCGAAATAGGCGACCTGCAGGTTGGCGCCGCGGCGGACCTTGCCGCTGTCCGGTTCCAGTTCGCCGAGGATCAGCTTGAGCAGGGTGGTCTTGCCGGCGCCGTTCGGCCCGATCAGCCCCACCTTGTCGCCGCGAAGGATCGTCCCGCTGAACTTCCGGATGACCGTCTTCTCGCCGAACGCCTTGGTGGCGTCCGTCAACTCGGCAACGATCTTGCCGCTGGCCTGGCCCGAAGCGACATCCATGTTCACGCTGCCCAGGACTTCGCGCCGCGTGGACCGGTTGGCACGGAGCGCCTCGAGCCGGCTGATCCGGCTTTGGCTGCGCGTGCGGCGGGCCTCGACGCCCTTGCGGATCCAGATTTCTTCTTGCGCCAGCAGTTTGTCGGCCTTGGCGTTGATGACGGCCTCCTGGGCCAGTTGTTCTTCCTTCTGGATGAGGTACTGCTCGAAGTTCCCTGGGTAAGAGCTGAGCTTTCCCCGGTCCAGCTCGACGATGCGTGTAGCCACCCGATTCAGGAAGCTGCGGTCGTGGGTGATGGTCACCACGCTTCCCTTGAAGTCGATGAGCAACTGCTCCAGCCATTCGATGGAATCGAGGTCGAGGTGGTTGGTGGGTTCGTCGAGCAGCAACACGTCAGGCGCTGCGACGAGCGCCTGAGCGAGTGCGACGCGCTTGCGCGTGCCGCCAGATAGAGAGCCGATGCGGGCGGTGCCGTCCAGATGCAGGCGATGCAGTGTCTCGTCGACGCGCTGCTCCCAGTTCCACGCGTCGAAGGCTTCAATCTGCGACTGGAGCGCGTCCAGGTCGAGCCCTGGAGCGCCGGACAGGTACTGGTCGCGAATCGCGACCACCGCTGCAAGCCCTGCACTTGCCGCGGTGAATACGTCGGCATCCATGTCCAGAAGAGGTTCCTGCGCGACGTAGGTGACGCGCAAGCCCTGCTGGACCTGCAGCGTCCCGTCATCGGGCTTCTCCAGGCCCCCCAGGATTTTGAGGAGCGATGACTTGCCCGCGCCGTTGCGGCCGATCAGGCCGATGCGCTCCGATTCAATGAGAGAGAAGTCCGCATGATCGAGCAGCGGGACGTGACCGAACGCGAGTTGGGCGTCGAGGAGTGTGATGAGTGCCATGTGGCACGAATTATCCGGTCGAGCACTGGATTCTTGGCATATACTCGTAGGCTCGGCTGAGATCGCGAAGGCGTCTCCTTCCAGGCCAGCCCCCCGGGGCCGCCTGGCGAAGTCAAGAAAAAGTCCGAGGAAGTTTGACGAGCTTTGAAAAAGCTAGTCATAATCCAAGGCTCAGCAGAAAACGACTCGCTGAGTGGCTCCTGAAGAGGGGGGTTGCGGGGAGTCGGAAGAGGTTGAGAAAAAAGTCCTTCGGGCTTGACGGGATTG
>NZ_JASZYM010000031.1:0-44661 GCF_030317005.1 Variovorax sp. J22R115
GGGAGTCCCCAGATTCTCCTGACCTCAACTTCTCGAACCGCCCGGTGCGGACCCGCACGCCGGGTGGTGTGGGAGGGGTCCGGTCTTCGTTGACCGGCCCCTATCCCGATCGCTCAGAGGTCGAGCCATGGCGAGCCGTCTGCGGCAGTGGCGGTGAGCATTTCGTCCTGATTTGAACCCAGCGCTTCGGCCATCACGCGGCGCACGATCTCTGGCCGGTTGTTCTGCTCGCTCAAATGCGCGCCCAGCACGTGGCGCAAGCCGGAGTGCAGCACCGCCTTCGCGATCGCCGCAGCCGCCGCGTTGGAGAGATGGCCGTAGTTGCCGCCCACGCGCTGCTTGAGAAAAGGAGGGTACGCCGAACCCGCGAGCATGTCGCCGTCGTGATTGAACTCGAGCAGCAGGGCATCGAGCCCCATCAGGCGGCCCAGCACATGCGGCGTGGCGTGCCCGAGATCGGTCAGAACCCCGAGGCTGCGATCGCCGTCGGTGCAGCGCAATTGCAGCGGCTCGCGCGCATCGTGAGGGACCGTGAACGGTTGAAGCAGGAGATCGCCGACCTGGATGTCGAGACCGTCTCGTGCGAGATGCACGCGTCCCTCGAAATCGCGCCCGCCAGTTGCCAGCCACGTGCCTTCGCTCATCCACACCGGAATGCGCGCGCGTCGCGAAAGTGCGTGCGCACAACCGATGTGATCGCCGTGCTCGTGCGTGATGAAGATGGCGTCGATGTCCGAGGCCACGAGGCCCGCCCGGGCGAGGCGGGCGTCGAGGTGACGCAGTGTGAAGCCGCAGTCGATCAGCAGCCTCGAAGTCCGCCCGCCGCTGGTCGCTTCGACCAGCGTGGCGTTGCCGGTGCTGCCGCTGCCCAGACTGCGGAAGCGCAGCACCGGAAAGGCCTTACTTCAAATCGTCGGCGATGACTTGGACGATCCGCTGCGCGTTCGCAGAAGTGTCCGGCGCGCCGTTGCCGTCGAGCACCGACACCGTGCTGCTCGCATCGCCCTGGCCCTTGACCAGGATGCGGAACTTGAGCGGCGCCTCGGTCTTGCCCGAGCCGAACGTGAACAGCTTGCCGAAGAAGCCAGGGTCACTCTTGTTGGGGTTCGGCGGCACGTAGCGAACGAAGTAGGTACCCGCCGCGCGGTCACGGTCTTCGACGGTGAAGCCGGTGCGGTCCAGTGCCAGGCCGACACGGCGCCATGCACGCTCGAAGCCTTCGCTGATCTGCACCACCGGCTGGCCGCCGACGTTGGCGACGCGAGCGGTCTGCACGGGTGCGCCAGCCGCGGCGATCACCTTGGATTGCTCTTGCGAGACGCCGAGCTTCACCATCAGGCGGCGTAGGAATTCGGTCTCGAGTTCGGGGTCGCTGGGGCGGGGCTGCCACACCGTCTGGTCCTGACGCGAGCTGCTGTAGACCTCTTGCATGCCCCGGTGGCTGATGAAGATCTCGGTGCCGTTGGGCGTGCGCTCCATGCGCGTGCGGAAACGGTCCAACTCGCCGGTCGAATACATCGACTCGACCAGCTTGCCCAGAGTCCCGCGGATGATGTCCTGCGGAAGCTTGGCGCGGTTTTCGGCCCAGTCGGTTTCCATGATGCCGAGGTTGCGCTGCTCGGTGGTGATCAGGAAGCCGCTCTCCTGCCAGAAGTCCTTGACGGGATCCCAGAGTTGGTCTGCGGGCCGGTTGATGACCAGCCAGCGTTGCGAACCCGAACGCTCCATGCGCACGTCGCCAATGTTGGTGAGCGCGGTCGGAAGCCCGGGCGCATTGGCCAGGCCGGCCTGGTACGTGTTGGCCGTGACGGCACCGCCCGGCACCGCGTAGCGGTTGTCGCGCGACAGCTGCGTCAGGTCGGGCGGCACTTCGAGGGTGGGGGCCTTGCCGGCGCTCTTGTAGTCGATCTTGTCGGTCTCGAGAACCGAACAGGCGGCGAGGCTGGCCACAAGGGCCAGCAGGGCGAATCGCGAAATGGTGTTCAACGTCGTCTTCCTTCTTGGAATATCTAACTCAATCGGTGGGAAGCCGCGGCGCCCGCAGTTTCAGAGCGCAGCCAGGGCAAAAGGTTGCCGGCATTCGCCAACGGCAAGGTAAAGATGGATCAGTCCTTGAGCAGGCCGCTGGCGCGCAGCGCGGACTCGACCACTGGCTGGCCGGATTCGGCGAGCGGGGTGAGCGGCAGGCGCAGCGCACCACCGCACAGCCCCAGGCGTGCCATGGCCCACTTGACCGGAATCGGATTGGGTTCGACGAAGAGATGGCGATGCAAGGGCATCAGTTCGAACTGGATCTGCATCGCGCGCTTGACGTCGCCGGCGATGGCGGCCATGCACAGCTCGTGCATCTTGCGCGGTGCAACGTTGGCCGTAACGCTGATATTGCCCTGGCCGCCGCAAAGCATCAGCGCGACCGCGGTCGGGTCGTCGCCGGAATACACGGCAAAGCTCTTGGGCAGGTCGCGGATGAGCCACTGCGCACGCTCGATGTTGCCGGTCGCTTCCTTGATGCCGATGATGCCGGGCACCTGGGCGAGGCGAAGCACGGTGTCGTGCGCCATATCGGCGACGGTTCGGCCGGGCACGTTGTAGAGCACGGTGGGGAGGTCGCCCACTGCTTCGGCGATCGCCTTGAAGTGCTGGTACTGGCCTTCCTGTGTCGGCTTGTTGTAGTAGGGCACCACCTGGAGCTGGCAATCGGCGCCCACGCCCTTGGCGAACTTCGCGAGTTCGATGGCTTCCTTGGTGGAATTGGCGCCGCAGCCGGCCATCACGGGAACGCGGCCGCGGGCCTGTTCGACCGAGACGCGAATAATCTCGCAGTGCTCCTCGACGTCGACGGTCGGCGATTCGCCGGTGGTGCCGACCACGCCGAGACAATCGGTGCCTTCGTCGATGTGCCAGTCGATCAGCCGGCGCAGGGCGGGATAGTCGACACTGCCGTCGTCGTGCATCGGCGTGACGAGCGCGACGATGCTGCCTGTCAGTTGCTCCAAGGGAAATCTCTTTGTCGGTGGACGAAAAGCAGACATTCTACTAACTCGGCCCCCGGACGCGCGGTTCTGTCCGGGGTGGCCCGGGGAGGACCGCAGAGAGGTCTCTAGCGAGGCTGCAGCGGATGGCGCGACGGCGTCGAGGCGCAGGAGTCCGGAGGCCGGACCGCCGCGACGCGCTGGACGAAGCGGTCCGGCGCCGCGAGAAACCCGTCTTCGTACGCGACGACGCGCAGGCCCGCGCAGGCAGCGAGGAGTTCCCCCGGCTGCAGAAGGAAATCTGGCCGGGACGGCTTGCCGACGGTTTCGTTGCCCGCTGCGAAGGTTTCATACAGCAGCACACCTCCGGCCGCGACCGCCGCCACGATGTCGGCCATCCGCGGCCGCCAGAGGTAGTTGGTGACGATCACCCCACCGAAGCCCTGCCCGGCGAACGGCCATGGCCCGGATTCGATGTCGGCCAGCACCGTTTGGCCGAAGGGCGCCGCGGAAGCGACCGCTTCCGGCGACCGGTCCACGCCGGTTGTCGGATGGCCGCGTTCGGCGAACCAGCGCATGTGGCGGCCCGAGCCGCAGGCCACGTCCAGCACCGAGGCGCCGGGCGCCAGCAGGTGCGACCAGCGCACGATCCAGGGCGAGGGCTCGAGTGTCGAATGGTTCAAAAACAGGCCCAGAGCTGGTCGATCAGCGTCACGAGGAACGCCGGTCGCGTGTAGAGCGCGAACACCGCTGCCAACGCCAGGGCGGCCGCCCCCAGCCAGCCAGCTTGCACGAGGCGATGGCGCGTCAGGTCGGACATGGTGGAGCTCAGGCCGGTTGCGGCGTCGGACGCACGATCGCGCCTTCCTTCACCGGCAGGTTGATGAGCGCCGCGCAAACGCCCAGCGCAATCGCGATGTACCAGACCAGGTCGTAACTGCCGGTCCGGTCGTAGAGATAGCCGCCGAGCCAGACACCCAGGAACGAACCGACCTGATGGCTCAGGAACACGATGCCGCCCAGCATCGACAGATGGGCGACGCCGAAGATCTGGGCGACGATGCCGCTGGTGAGCGGCACGGTCGACAGCCACAGGAAGCCCATCACGCTGGCAAAAACGTACACGGTCATCGGCGAGATCGGCACGATCAGGAACAGGGCGATCGCCACGGCCCGGCTGATGTAGATCGTCGCCAGCAGCTTGCGCTTGGCAAGCCGCGCGCCCAGGGAGCCCGCGATATAGGTGCCGAAGACGTTGAAGAGCCCGATCAGCGCGAGCGCGTAGCTCGCAACCTCCGGCGACAGTCCTTTGTCGCGCAGGTAGCTCGGCATGTGCACGCCGATGAACACCACCTGGAAGCCGCAGACGAAATAGCCGGCCGTCAGCAGCACGAAGCTCGGATATTTGAAGGCCTCTTGCATGGCCTGCGAGATCGTCTGGCTGCGGCGCACGCTGGAGGTCGCGCCGTGCCGCGGCTCCCGAAGTCCGAAGGCCAGCGGCACGATGATGAGCACCATCGCTGCCAGCACCAGCAGGGCCGTCTGCCAGCCGAGGCGGGCGATCAACTGGCCCTCCACCGGCACCATGAGGAATTGGCCGAAGGAGCCGGCCGCCGCCGCCACGCCCATGGCCCAGGAGCGCTTTTCGGCAGGGATCTGGCGACCGATGACGCCGTAGATCACGGCGTAGGTCGTGCCGGCCTGTGCGGCGCCGATCAGGACGCCCGCCGTCAGCGCGAACATCAGTGGCGTGGGCGAAAACGCCATGCCCGCCAGCCCGAGCGCATACAGCACAGCGCCCGCAAGCAGCACGCGGAACGCGCCCAGCTTGTCGGCCAGCATCCCCGCGAAAACGCCGATCACGCCCCAGGACAGATTCTGGATCGCGATCGCCAGTGAAAAAGCTTGCCGCGACCAGCCCTGTTCCTGCGTGATCGGCTGGAGCCAGAGCCCGAAGCCGTGGCGGATGCCCATCGACAGCGTGACGATCATGGCGCCGCAAATGAGGACCTGCTTGAGGCTGAGAGGCTGGCTGGAGGAGGAAGTCATCCCGGGCAATGTACCCAAAAGCGAAGCCTCGCGGCGGCAGGGCACCTGTCGCCGATTGCTGAAATTTTCGAGCGGCTTTGATGCGATAGACGAATGCTTCGCCTCGAATACGCCTCGGGTGGCTGCAAGACCAGCGCCTAGAATCCCGCGCCATGGCAAGCAAGGAACCAGGTAGTTACGGCGAGGCGTCGATTCGCGTCCTCAAGGGCCTCGAGCCCGTCAAGCAGCGGCCGGGGATGTACACCCGCACCGACAACCCGCTGCACATCATTCAGGAAGTACTGGACAACGCCGCCGACGAGGCGCTGGCGGGGTACGGCAAGAAGATCAAGGTCACGCTCCACGCGGACGGCTCTGTCAGCGTGGAGGACGACGGCCGCGGCATTCCGTTCGGATTGCACCCGGAGGAAAAGGCCCCGGTGGTCGAGCTGGTGTTCACCCGCCTGCACGCGGGTGGCAAGTTCGACAAGGGCTCGGGCGGTGCCTACAGCTTCTCCGGCGGGCTGCACGGCGTTGGCGTCTCGGTGACCAATGCGCTGTCGACGCGCCTGGAAGTGACTTCCTACCGCGAAGGCTCGGTGGCGCAGATTGCGTTCTCGGCCGGCGACGTGGTCGAGCCGCTCAAGCTCCGGCCGCAGGAAAGCGCGGCAGCGTCCAATGGCGACGGCCCGCGTGACCGCCGGCAGGGCACCACGGTGCGAGCCTGGCCGGACGCCAAGTACTTCGAATCCCCGGCGCTGCCTATCAACGAACTCACGCACCTGCTGCGCAGCAAGGCGGTGCTGATGCCCGGCGTCACGGTGACGCTGGTGGTCGAGAAGACCAAGGAAACCCAGAGCTGGCTCTACAAGGGTGGCCTGCGTGACTACCTGATGCAGACGCTCAACGGCGATCCGGTGATTCCGCTCTTCGAAGGTGCGGGCCATGCCGACAAGAACGCCGACAACTTCGCAGAGGGAGAGGGCGCCGAATGGTGTGTGGCCTTCACCGAAGACGGCCAGCCGGTGCGCGAGAGCTACGTCAACCTGATCCCCACCAGCGCAGGCGGCACGCATGAAAGCGGGCTGCGCGATGGTCTGTTCAATGCGGTCAAGAGCTTCATCGAGCTGCATTCGCTGTTGCCGAAGGGTGTGAAGCTGCTGCCCGAAGACGTCTTCGCGCGCGCTTCATACGTGCTCTCGGCCAAGGTGCTCGACCCGCAATTCCAGGGGCAGATCAAGGAGCGGCTCAACTCGCGCGATGCCGTGCGGCTGGTGTCCAGTTTCGTGCGGCCGGCGCTGGAGCTTTGGCTCAACCAGCACGTCGACTACGGCAGGAAGCTCGCCGAACTCGCGATCAAGGCCGCGCAGACGCGCCAAAAGGCCGGCCAGAAGGTCGAGAAGCGCAAGGGCTCCGGCGTGGCCGTGCTGCCCGGCAAACTGACCGACTGCGAGAGCAAGGACATCGCGCACAACGAAGTCTTCCTGGTCGAGGGCGACTCCGCCGGCGGCAGCGCGAAGATGGGCCGCGACAAGGAAAGCCAGGCCATCCTGCCCTTGCGCGGCAAGGTGCTCAACACCTGGGAGGTGGAGCGCGACCGGCTCTTCGCCAACACCGAAATCCACGACATCTCCGTCGCGGTGGGTGTCGATCCGCACGGGCCCGACGACACGCCCGACATGTCGGGCTTGCGTTACGGCAAGGTCTGCATCCTGAGCGACGCCGATGTGGACGGCTCGCACATTCAGGTGCTGCTGCTCACGCTGTTCTTCCGTCACTTCCCGAAGCTGATCGAGACAGGGCACGTGTACGTTGCCAAGCCGCCACTGTTCCGTGTCGACGCACCGGCGCGTGGCAAGAAGCCGGCCTCGAAGGTCTATGCGCTGGACGAGGGCGAACTCACCGCCATTCTCGACAAGCTGCGCAAGGACGGCGTGCGTGAAGGCGCCTGGAGCATCAGCCGCTTCAAGGGCCTGGGCGAAATGAGCGCCGAGCAGTTGTGGGAGACCACGCTCAACCCCGACACGCGACGCCTGCTGCAGGTGCGCCTGGGGCGATTCGACGTGCAGGGCACGCAGGGCGAGATCACCAAGCTCATGGGCAAGGGCGAGGCCGCCGCGCGGCGCGAGCTGATGGAATTGCGCGCGGACGACGTCGAAGTGGACGTCTGAGCCTGCCTATCAATCACGACACGAAGGCCGACGGAACCACCGGCACCTCGCCGAGCGCCTGCCGCAGCACGGCCCAGTGCATGGCTTCGTCGCCGAGGATGCTCGCTGCGGCCTTGGAGAGGTCGCGATCGTCGAACAGCGGCACGGCACCCAGGTAGGCGCTGACGGCGCCTTGCTCCAGCTTGGCCGCGAACCGGAGCACATCAGCCTGCGACTTCAACTGCTCGAGCGGAAAGTCGTACTTGCTCTTTGCGAGCACGGGCTTGCCGCCCAGCTTTGCGACGGTCGCGGACAGTACGGCCGCATGCGCCTTGTGATGGCCCTGGAAGGTCACCGCGAGGTCGAGCACGGGCTTCTCGAGCAGCTTGCTTTCCGCACCGACCTGGTAGGCCGCGATGGCCTCGAACTCCGCGCCGAGCGCGGTGTTGAGGATCTGCACGTCCCCTGCGGTGTCACCTCCCGCCTTGGCAGCCAGGGCATCCCTGCCCGCGAGCAGTGCGATCGCGGCGCCGGAGAGCACGAGGCCCGATCGGCCCAGGAAGAGGCGGCGTGCGGCGATGGGTGTGGGCATCAGAAAGAATGACATGACGGTCTCCGTGTGGTTTTGGATTCAGGAACCTGGTAGAGGGCATGGTGCGTCGCTGGTGATCGCCGACATCACGTGGGCGACGATGTCGTCGCAGCGCTGGCCAGCGAACGAGAAGGCATCGCCGATCGCCAGGTCGACCTCGCGCGATAGCGCCTCGCGCAAGAGGCCGCGCGCCCGGAAGAAGCGGCTTCGCACCGTGGCTTCGGGTATCTCGAGCGCTGCAGCTACTTCTTCGATGCTCATGTCCTCCACCGCGCGCAAGACGAACACGGTGCGAAAGGCCTCCGGAAGGGCATCGATCCGGGTTTCGATCAGGCTGCGGAACTCGCCACGCATCGCCTGGCGTTCGGGCTGTTCGTCCGGGTCTGCGTGCATCCATGTCTCCCCTTGCGCTTCGGCGGTGTCGCTGGCGGTGTCGAGCGGAATGACTTGCGCGCTGCGGCGCCCGCGCAATCGTCCGAGCGCTTCGTTCACGACGATCCGCACCAGCCATGTGGAGAGCCTGGCCTCGGCCCTGAAGCTGCCGAGCGAACGCCATGCGCGCAGGTAGGCTTCCTGTAGCGCGTCCTGTGTCTCTTCGTCGTTCTGCAGGATGCTGCGTCCGGTGCGAAACAGCAGCCGGTTGTGCCGGCGCATGATGTGCTGGAAGGCGAGCGTGTCGCCTCGTGCGGCGCGCATCGCCAACTCGGCGTCCGCCGGAAGGCTGGATGTCGCTGCGGAATCGCGGGGTTCGATGTTGTGCATGTCGGTGTCTTCTGCCCATTGGATGGATGCGGGTGTCGTCCTGTTCCCAGGGGCGTGCCGCGGGGCACTTCGACGACAATGCACTCCATGACGGTTCAAGACAGACTGTTGATATCTTGCGGGAACCCTGCGCGCTGGCGCAGTGCGGGCTGATTGCCGACGCATCACGGGCGCTGACCTTCCTCCGGCGATGAATTTCTCACGTGCTCTGGCTCGCGGCGGGTTGCTGCCGGCCCTGCTGTTGGCGCTGCTGGCATGGCAGCCGCTCGCCCGCGCCGCCGACATCTACGGCTACATCGACCAGAAGGGCGTGGCGCACTTTGCATCCGAGAAGCTCGACGAGCGGTATCAGCTTTTTTTCCGCGGCGGACAGAGCTTCGACACCGCGAGCGGCATCGGCCCCTTGGGCCGGGCGCGCAAGGGCACGATCGACGGCAAGGTCCCGCGAGCTTCGCAGACCTTGCTGGCGCTGTTCGAGGCGTCGCCCAGCTACAAGATTGCGAAATCCGCGCTGCGCGATGCATCGCGCAAGCACGACATCGACTACGAGCTTCTGCAGGCGCTGATCGCGACGGAATCGGGCTTCGATGCACAGGCGGTGTCGCCCAAGGGCGCGCTCGGGCTCATGCAACTGATGCCCGCGACGGCACAGCGCTATGGGATCTCGGCCGACCAGCGTGCGACGATCGAGAAGAAGCTGTTCGACCCGCGCATCAACATCGCCACCGGATCGCGCTACCTGCGCGACCTGATCGCCATGTTCCCGGGCCAGATCGAGCTGGCACTTGCGGCCTACAACGCGGGCGAGGGTGCCGTCCAGCGCGCAGGCAACAAGATTCCGAACTACCCCGAGACGCAGAACTACGTGCAGACGGTGCTGCAGCTCTATGCATACCTCAAGCCGTCGGCGGGGCTGGGTCGTGGCAAGGGAAAGGGGCCCTCGCGCATTCGCATGGAAATGACGGTTCCCCAGGGCGGGGCCCTCGGTCGTGGCAATATGCCGCCCGCCTCCGGGAAGTTGCCGGCGATGCCGCCCATCCCCGAGGCGCCGCCCGCGGTGCCTTGAGCGCACCGGTGCCTCTCGATCCGATGAAGGAAATCGCCATGCAACGTCGAAACCTTGTGCTCGCCACTGCGTCAGCCGCCTTGGTCGGCAGCGTGCGTGCGCAAGGAGCGTCGCCCCGCCTGCCCGTGGCGCCTTCCGCGGAAGAGCCCTACGCACGTCTGCAAGGTGGCGTGCCCCACCACATGACGCCCGAGCAGGAGGCGCAGCGCTTCACCGAAAGCCCGGCACCTGCCGGTGCGCCGGGGCGTTGGGTGCCGCGCGCGGCCTTGCCGATTCCGCGCAGCGAGATGGCCTGGGCAACCGCCGCAGCCGGCCGAATGCATGTGGTCGGCGGCTACGGCGAAGGTGCGGTCAACCGCGACTACCACCACATCTACGACCCTGCGGCCGACCGCTGGCTCTCCGGTGCTCCGCTGCCGCGCGGCGCGAACCACGTCGCCGTCGCCGCTGACGCAGGCCGGGTCTATGCGTTCGGCGGCTTCGTCGAACAGAACCGCAGGTCGGACACGAACGCCTACGCCTACGAGATCGCCGCCGACCGCTGGGTGGCGATCGCGCCCTTGCCGCGCCCGCGCGGTGCGGCCGCTGCAGTGGTGATGGATGGCGCGATTCATCTGATCGGCGGTGCTTCAGAGCCTGCGAGCGAGCGCGCCAGCGTGGGCTGGCATGAGGTCTACGACCCGAAGACCGACCGCTGGTCAGCGCGCAAGGCGCTGCCGGGCGCACGCGACCACGTGGGCTGCGTCTCGCACAACGGCCAGATCCACGTGATCGGCGGGCGCTTCAACACCTTCGAATACAACACCGACCTGCATCACGCGTACCTGCCGGCGCGAGACACCTGGGAATTGCGTTCGCCGCTGCCCACGGCACGTTCGGGCCATGGCCTGGTGGTCTACCGCGGGCGCTTCTACGCAATGGGCGGCGAAGGCGGCATCCTGGTGAGCGGCGTGCCGCGCCAAGCCAAGGTCTTCGGCCAGATGGAAAGCTACGATCCGTCGACCGACACCTGGCAACGCCACGCGCCGATGCCCACGCCGCGCCATGCCGTGGGCGCGGCCGTGATCGGCGACTGGATCTATGTCGCCGGCGGCGGTGCCGTGCTGGGCGGCGCCGTGCAGTCGGCCGTGCATGAGGCATTCACACTGGGTTGAGCGCGCAAGGGTGCGCTGACCCGCGATTCATTTCTCCTCTCACTTTTTTTCCATGGACTCCCAACCTTCGCTCGATCTCCAGAGCCCCGAAGAAGACGGCGCGCTGACGCTGGCCGACTACGCGCAGACCGCCTACCTCGAGTACGCGCTGAGCGTCGTCAAGGGCCGCGCGCTGCCTGACGTCAGCGATGGCCAGAAGCCGGTGCAGCGGCGCATTCTCTATTCGATGTCGCGCATGGGCCTCGGCTACGGCGGTGCCAACGGCACGGTGGGCGCCAAGCCCGTCAAGAGCGCGCGCGTGGTCGGCGACGTGCTCGGCCGCTTCCATCCGCACAGCGACCAGGCCGCCTACGACGCGCTGGTGCGCATGGCGCAGGATTTCTCGCAACGCTATCCGCTGGTGGACGGCCAGGGCAACTTCGGCAGCCGCGACGGCGACGGCGCAGCGGCCATGCGCTACACCGAAGCGCGCCTCGCTCGCATCACGAGCCTGCTGCTCGACGAGATCGACGAAGGCACGGTCGACTTCATCCCCAACTACGACGGCTCGACCGAGGAGCCGCGGCTGCTGCCCGCGCGCCTGCCTTTCGCGCTGCTCAACGGCGCGAGCGGCATCGCGGTCGGCCTGGCCACCGAGATTCCCAGCCACAACCTGCGCGAGATCGCCGATGCCTGCGTGGCGCTCATCAAGAGCAACGGCAAGCTGTCCGAAGAGGAACTGTTCGCCTTCGTGCCGGGACCCGACTATCCGGGCGGCGCGCAGATCATCAGCAGCGCCGCCGACATCGCCGAGGCTTACCGCACCGGACGCGGCTCGCTCAAGGTGCGTGCGCGATGGAAGATCGAGGAACTGGCGCGCGGCCAATGGCAACTCGTGGTCAACGAACTGCCTCCAGGTGTCAGCACGCAGAAGGTGCTGGAGGAAATCGAGGAACTCACCAACCCCAAGATCCGCACTGGCAAGAAGGCGCTTACGGCCGAGCAGACGCAGCTGAAGGCTGCTGTGCTCTCCGTGCTCGACGTGGTGCGGGACGAGTCGAGCAAGGACGCGGCGGTGCGGCTGGTGTTCGAGCCGAAGACGTCGCGCATCAGCCAGGACGAGCTCATCACCACGCTGCTGTCGCAGACGTCGCTGGAGACATCGTCGTCCATCAACCTGACGATGGTCGGCATCGACGGCAAGCCCACGCAGAAGTCGCTGCGGCAGATGCTCAACGAGTGGATCGCCTTCCGCGAGATCACCGTCGAGAAGCGTTCGCGCCATCGGCTCGCCAAGGTGGAAGACCGCATCCACATCCTCGAAGGCCGGCAGCTGGTGCTGCTGAACATCGACGAGGTGATCGCCATCATCCGCGCCGCCGAGGATCCGAAGGCAGCGCTGATTGCACGCTTCAACCTCAGCGACCGGCAGGCCGAAGACATCCTGGAAATCCGCCTGCGCCAACTCGCACGGCTGGAAGCCATCAAGATCGAGCAGGAGCTCAAGGGCTTGCGCGAAGAGCAGAAGAAGCTCGAGGATATTCTCGGCAGCCCGGCCGCGCTGCGCCGGCTGCTGGTGAAGGAAATCGAGGCCGATGCGAAGAGCTTCGAAGACCCGCGCCGCACGCTGATCCAGGCCGAGAAGCGCGCCGTCGCCGAAGTGCGGGTGGTCGACGAGCCGGTCACGGTCATCGTGTCGCAGAAGGGCTGGGTCCGCACGCAGAAGGGCTGGGCCAGCGAGCGCGCTGCGGGCACTGCGCCGCCTGAATACAGCTTCAAGTCGGGCGACGCGCTGTATGGTGCCTTCGAGTGCCGCACGGTCGACACGCTGCTCGTGTTCGGCACTGCCAAGGACAAGGGCGTGCGCGTCTACAGCGTGCCGGTGGCATCGTTGCCTGGCGGTCGCGGCGATGGACAGCCTGTCACCACACTGATCGAGCTGGAAAGCGGCACGCATGTGGCGCACTACTTCGCGGGCCCGCTCGGCGCCAACCTGCTGTTGTCGAACACCGGCGGCTATGGCTTCATCGCGGCAGTCGAGAACATGATCTCGCGCCAGCGCGGCGGCAAGGCCTTTCTCGACGTGGGCGAGGGCGAGCAGATGTGCCGGCCGTCGCTGGTGGGCGGCGCTGGTGGTGCCGAGCCGCTGCCGATGGCCACGCACGTGGCTTGTGCGTCGACGGGCGGTCGCATCCTCACGTTCGAGATCAGTGAACTCAAGTCGCTGCCGAAGGGCGGACGCGGGCTCACGCTCATCGACCTCGAAGCCAAGGACACGCTCGCCGGCGCGGCCGCCTACACGCGCAGCGTGAAGATCGAAGGCATCGGCCGCGGCGGCAAGGAACGCGAAGAGACGCTGGAAATCCGCACGCTCAACAACGCGCGTGCCGGCCGCGCGCGCAAGGGCAAGGCGGCCGATCTCGGCTTCAAGCCGACGAGCATCGTGCGCGTTCAGTAACGCGGCCAACGGGAACGCAGATGGATATCGGAATCCTGGGTCTGGTCATCGCCGTGGTCAGCGGTCTTGCCAGCTTCGTGCTGGGCCGCTGGCTCTCCAACAAACGGCGGCAGAAGAAGGCCGATCAGGCGCGCGCCATCGCCGAGGCCGGGCAGAGCCGTCAGGTGCGGCGCGCGCGCGAGCGGCAGCGACGGCGCTGACCCGCGCGGCGCGCAGCGGCCGGGCTACTTCAACCCTTGCCACCAGCGCACGTTCGTGCGCGGCTGGCCGACGGTCAGCACCTCGCCGATGGCCGGCGTGGCGAGTTCGATCTTCTGGCTCTCCGACAGGTCCGCGATGCGGTCCAGCGGGTCGTGCCAGGTGTGGAAAGCGAGATCGAAGGTGCTGTTGTGCACCGAGAACAGCACCTTGCCTCGCAGGTCCTGGAAGGCCTGCACGCTTTGCTCGGGCGTCATGTGCACCGCGGGCCAGTAGGCGTCGTAGGCGCCGTTTTCGATCATCGCCAGGTCGAAGCCGCCGAAGCGTTCGCCGATCTGGCTGAAGCCCTTGAAGTAGCCGGAGTCGCCGCTGTAGAAGATGCGCTGGTTGCCGCTCTGGATGACCCACGACGCCCACAGCGTCTTGTCGCGGTCGTTGAGTGTGCGTCCCGAGAAATGCTGGGCCGGCGTGGCGGTGAGCTGCACGCCGTCGTGCTGCCCGGCTTGCCACCAGTCGAACTCGGCGATGCGATCGGCCGGCACGCCCAGTTCCACCAGCCGCGCGCCCACGGCCAGCGGCACGAAGTAGCGGTTCACGCGCTGCGCGAGGTATTCGATGGTCGCGATGTCGAGATGGTCGTAGTGGTCGTGCGAGAGGATCAACCCCTCGATCGCCGGCAACTGCTCGAGCGCGAGCGGCGGCTGGTGGAAACGTTTCGGACCGATCCACTGGAACGGCGACGCGCGCTCGCTGAAGACCGGGTCGATCAACCAGAACTTGCCGCGCAGCTTGAGCAGGTGGGAGGAGTGCCCCAGCCGGATCACGTGATTGGCCTGCGGATCCAGCGCTTCCAGCTGCGCAGTGGTGATCGGGTGCACCGGGATCGGGTCGGTCGGTACCGTGTCGGTCTTGGTGCCCGCGATGAATCGCGACCAGATCTTCCACTGGCTCGCCGAGGGGAGGGCGTCCGGATTGGGTGGATTGCGAAATCCGCAGTCCCGGAACTGCGGCGATGCGGCGTAGGGCGTCTCGCAGGCCCCGTGGCTCGCGCAACTGGTGAGCAGGGCGCACGCCGCCACCATGAGTCCCCCGCACCACTGGCGCAGCCCTGGATGTGAAGGCTGCGAAGTGGATGCCGGCGTTACGGGTGCGGCGTTTGTCGTCATGAGGATGTGGCTCCCGGAGGCGATATCGGATCGATGCCGCGCGAGCTTAACCAATGCGGCACTGCGGTCCGGCATAGACCGTTCGCTCCATTGATGCGTTGCGGCAAGCATGAAATATTGGGGCCGAACGACGAGGACCCGCATGGACGAAACCATCCAGAAGCTGGTTGCCGAGCGTCGCCATGCACTTCATGGCGCTGATGACGGCCGTCGGGCCTGGGGCCTGGCGCTGTCGGGCGGCGGCGTCCGCAGCGCCACCTTCTGCCTGGGCCTGCTCAAGTCGCTGGCGGCGCACCGGCAGTTGCTCAAGTTCGACCTGATGTCGACAGTCTCCGGCGGTGGCTACATCGGCGCGATGCTGGGTCGGCTCTGCACCAACGCGAAGTCGGCCGATGACGTGCGCGAGATCGAGCGCGCACTGGGCGACGTCGATCGCGCGCGCTTCGGCTGGTGGCTTCGCGGCAATGGCCGCTATCTCATTCCGGGCGGCATGCGCGACACGCTCTTCGCAGCCGCGCTCTACCTGCGCAACCTGCTCGGCACGCACATCGAACTCGCGATCGCTGCCAGCCTGATCGGCATCGTGCTCGCAGCGACCAACCTGCTGCTGTGGGACGCGGTGTTCAGGGCGGTGGACCTCAACAGCATTTCGCCCGACAACCCGAACAGCGTGAGCGCGCTGACCAGCGTGCAGTACGTGCGCCTGCTGGTCGAATGGGCGACACAGTGGCCGACCTTGTGGTTCACGCTCGTCGGGCCTTTCATCGCGTCGATCGTCCTGGCGTGCGCCTACTGGTCGGTGCGCGACAAGCCGTCGACCTCTTCGATGCTGCTTCAGGTGGCCATGTGGGTGGCGCTCGGCCTTGGCGCCTGCTGGATCGGTCCGCCACTGCTGCAGCGCTACAGCGGGCCGCCCTGGCTGGCTCCGGCCTTCGAGATCTTTGCGCTGTGCTGGGTCGTCGCCTTGCTGTGGGTGTTGTACCGAAGCCGGGTGCGATCGGCGGCCGAACTGCGCAACGAGTTGACGGATTGGCTGGCGTCGGTGCTCAACACGGCGCTCTTGATCGTGATGCTCGGCCTGCTCGATCGCAGCGCATGGTGGCTGGCGGCAGAGACGCCGCGGCAGTCCATCTCCTACGGTGCGGTCCTGCTGGTTGTTGCGGCAGCGCTGCGTGGAGTGCTGCCGATGCTGCTCGCTCACAGGCAGGAGATACCAGGCATCGGCAAGACCCTGGTGATGACGCTCGCGAGCCTGCTGGGACTGGTGTTGGCATTCTGTCTCGCGGCATGGTGGGTGAGCGTGGTGTATTCGGTGGCGCTGCTGCCCGTGTTCACGCCCGCAGGGCTGGACTTCATGCGCGGTTGGGCGTGGCTGGGCACCATCGCCGTGATCATCGGCACCTATGCACTGGTGACGGGGCGCAATTTCGCATTCCTCAACGTCTCGTCGCTGCACATGTTCTACAAGGCGCGCATCGTGCGGGGCTATCTGGGCGCGGCCAATGCGCGCCGGCTCGGCGCGAGCCCGACGGACAAGGTTTCGGGCCTGGAGCCGCCTCAGGTGCCAGTCGGCGAGGTCGATTCGCATGACGACATCTCGCAGCTCCACTACACGCCGCAGTCCCATGGCGGGCTGGTCCACTTTGCGAACGTCTGCATCAACCAGACGCACGGCACCAAGGACAAGCTGTTCAATCGCGACCGCAAGAGCCTGCCACTCACGATTGGGCCGTGCGGCTGGATGCAGGCGGCCGGCGCGCCATGGACGCAGGCCCATGGCGACGGTGCGCTCACGCTCGGCGCCTGGACCGCGATCTCGGGTGCGGCCTTTGCGCCCGGCCTCGGCCGGCTGACCAAGCGCGGCATCTCGGCGCTGTCCGTCTTTGCGGGTCTGCGGCTCGGCTATTGGTGGAACAGTTCGGACGCCGGCATCGTTCAGCGGGGCGCCGTCGTGCACGCGAGCCCGCTGTTGATGAAGACACGCTTCATGCTGCTCGAGTGCTTCGGTGCGTTTCCGGGCAGCAGTTCCGCGAACTGGTATCTGAGCGACGGCGGCCATTTCGAGAACACCGGTGCGTACGCACTGCTGCGGCAGGAGGCGGCGTTGATCGTCATTGCCGACTGCGGCGCCGATCCGGCCTATCGCTTCTGCGACTTGGAAATCCTCATCCGCCGCGCGCGCATCGACCTCAACGCGGAGATCACTTTCATGAAGCCGCGGCCGGGTGCCGATTGGACGCACCTCGCTTCCTTCGGCTCGCTCAACGACCTCGCATCGCCGAGCAGCCAGGCGTGCCTTGCGCTGGCGCATGTGCGCTACGCGAGCGGCGCCACGGGCCAGATCGTGTTGGTCAAGCCGAATGTCTCGGCCGCGTTGCCTGTGGATCTCGTGAACTTCAAGGCGGCCAATCCGCTGTTTCCGCAGCAGCCGACCACCGACCAATTCTTCGACGAAGCGCAATGGGAGAGTTACTTCCGCCTCGGCGCCGAGATCGGCGATCGGCTCGAGGAAGAGATGCTGGAGCACGTCGCGTTGGGCGCGCCGGGCCTGTTCGTGCCCGACGACGGCCAACCGAACGCGATCGCGCAAGCGGCGAAGCCCGGTGACAAGGACAGCGCCGCCGCAGCCGGTGGGCTCCATGAGCCGCCTCCAGGCGCGGGTGCTGAAGGCCGGCGCAGTCACGGCGTCGATCGGCATCGGCACTGCGGCGACCTTCGGTGTGGCGGCCTGGCAGGGCATCGACAGCTGGCGCGCACAGCGCGCGGAGGCGGAGCATTCGGAGAACAGCGCCTTCAAGGATCTCACCGAACGCTGGGCGCACCTGGGCAACGGGACGGGTGGCGGCGACGCGCCAGCCCTTTTGGCGGCCGAGCTGCTGCGCACCGGCGATTTGCTGTGCCGCGAGGGCAGCGACAACTTCATGGCGAACTTCCGCCTGTCGGTGCGCATCGTCGACGACGCCAAGCAGGCCTGTGCGAACGAAGCCCCGGAGCAGCGTGCACCGGCCTGCGCCCGCCTTCTCGACCCGGGCAACGGTATCGACTGCCTGCAGCCTCCACCGGCCCAGCCGTGCGCGCCGCGCTATTGGGCACGCGATTACACAGGGCAGACGGGGTCGAAGCAGAACTGCAGCGGCATCCTGCCCGAGCCCTTTGCCATTGCGGTGCGGGCGCGCGACCTCGTGACGGGGTGGCGCGGCGAGACTCGGGTGGCGGCCGCGCCGCCGCCCTATGCCCCCTCGGCCGGTTCAGCCGGTTCGGCGGGCACGCCGGCGCCGATCCCGCCCGACGTCTGCGAAGGCGCCGTCGTCTACGTCCAGACCTACGGCACCGCGTTCCGCGACAAGGCGCGCTCATGGCGCGGGCCGTGGCGCGAACTGGGTGCCTCCGTGCCCCCGATCGAGGACGTGCTCAGTACCTCGCGTCGCCAAGGCCGGGCGCCACCCGTGGGCCATCCGGCTCCGACCGTGGTCATCCGCGAAGAATCATCGCGGGCCTGTGCGCAGGCCCTGGTCCAGACCGCCCCCACGCCGACCGGGCAGCCCTGGGCCATCAAGATGCTGCCGCGCGCGATCAAGTCGGATCCCGGGGCGATCGAAGTGTGGCTGCCGAGGCCCTAGAGAACGGCCCTAGTCCGACCCGGGCCGCCAGACTCTCGCCAGCACGCCCAGCTTGGTACGCAGCGTGTGACGCTCATCGGACAGCGCATCGATGAAGTCCGACAGCCGCTTCGACTTGACCATGGTGTAGACCGTGAGCCAGGTCGTGAACGCGAGGATCGCGCCGAACCAGAGCAGCTTTTTCCACAAGGGCGAATCGGCTTCGGCAAGCAGATTCATGCCGAGGAAGCCGGTCGTGATGGTGCCGATCAGGCCGAACAGCGTGACCACTGTCAGACGTACCACCGTGTTGGCCTGCCGGCGGAGGCTGTCGGCATCGAGGTATGTGTTCATGTCGGCGATGCGCTCCTTGACCTCCTCGTAGAGCGGATCGAGGCCGAGGTGCGTGGTGCACAGGTGCGACAGCGCGCGCACCTGCGCCTGTTCGGAAATCTCGTGGAACCAGTAGCGGTGCGTGAAGCGAAGGAAGCCTTCGAAGCTGGCCCGGATTGCGCGCTTGAAGCGCTTGACGCTCGCGACGTCGTGAATGTCGAGGCTGCGCAGTGCTTCGACGAGGCGATCCGAATACATCAGCAGCGCAGCCTTCTGGAAGTGCGCGATGAGAAAGAGCAGGAAGTGCTGGTGCCGGAACTGCGCCAGCACGCCGCGGTCGCGGCAGCAGAAGAACTCGGCGTGTGCGTCGCCGATGACGATCAGCGCACGGCCGTTGCACAGGTAGCGCGTGTTGGGCGCTGCACCCGCGTTGACCCAGAAGCGGTCGTAGCAGTAGCGCTGCTCGAAGTCGACCATGCTGTCCTCGGCGAAGGGCAGGGGTCCCGCGCCGGAGACGACTGGGTCCGCAGCACCGCTGACCAGGGCCAGCCGCACGAAGTCCGCCCGCGACAGGCCGCGAGGATCGTCGAGTGCGAGGTAGGCCATCACGGGCATGCGGTAGTACTCGATTTGGCGGAAGCGCAGTGCGCCCGGCTCGTCCGAATGGTCGCTCACGAGCGGGCGCATCAGCCACGCCCAGTGGGCCGCAATGCGCGGCGCTCGGTGCTCGGCCACATGCGACATGAAGGCCTCGCGCTGCTGCGCGTCGGAACTCGACAACACGCTGCCGTCGGCCGCCAGCCACTCGACGCTGCTCATGCAATGCAGCGCCTGGCCGAGCGCGTCCCAGCCGCCAGGATACGCACGGCCGAAGCGGTAGAGGATCTCCTGCGCCTGCGGCAGGCTCAGGTCGTCGGCGCCCACCTCGACGTTGAGCAGCACCACGTCGACATCAAAGAAGAAGTACAGGTCGACATGGACCATCTGCAGCGTGATGGGTGCATCGCCGGGCCGCGCCACCACACGCACCGCCGCGACGTCGCTGCGCCGGAATACGCGCATGGGTGAATCGCTTCCGAAATCGGTGCCGGCCTGCCGATCCTTGCGGCCATCGCCGTAGAGGAAGCGCTGCACGTAGGGAAGGAAGCTGACGAACTCGTTGTAGTGGCGCTCGTGAAAGCGGTCGCTGCTGCCGGTGTATTCATCGATCTCCTCGCGCCACGGCGATGCATCTCCGAGGTCGCGCAGCACTTGCCAGGGGCCGCGATGCGCGTGCCGCGGATGGGCCGTCGGCATCAGGCGCAGCGGCCACAGCAAGGTCTGGCGCAGGTGATGCACCGCGGGCGCGGGCGCCGCGGCCGCAAGCTGTGTCTTTGCGTCGGACGTGTCGGTGATCAGCATCGCTCCAGTGTAGGCACGCCGGGTGACTAGGGGAATCCCTAGGGTGGTGCTGAAACCGGTTTCACATATACTGAATCGCCCCGCAATGAAGTGCTTCCGAAGCGCGGCGCACCAATCCGAATCCCCATCCGAGTCATCGTCACCCGTGAATTACCAATTCCAGTTCGACGCCGTCTTCGCCGCATGGCCGCTGCTGCTGAAGGGCACCTGGATCACGATCCAGCTCTCGCTCGTTGCCACGCTGCTGGGGCTGGTGGTGGCCATCTTCTGCGCTTGGGGCAAGACCTCGGGGCCAGCCTGGCTGCGCTTCATCGTCAACGCGTACATCGAGGTCATCCGCAACACGCCCTTCCTGGTGCAGCTGTTCTTCTTTTTCTTCGCGCTGCCGGCCATCGGGCTGCGCTGGTCGCCCTACACGGCGGCGCTCACGGCGATGGTGGTGAACCTCGGCGCCTACGCGGCGGAGATCGTCCGCGCCGGCATCGAGTCCATTCCCAAGGGCCAGATCGAAGCGGGCAGGGCGCTCAACCTAAAGCCCTGGGAGATCTTCCGCTTCGTGGTCATCAAGCCCGCGCTCAAGGCCATCTACCCGGCGCTCACGAGTCAGTTCATCCTGCTGATGCTGAGTTCGGCAGTGGTGTCGGTGATCTCCGCCGATGACCTCACCTCGGTCGCGGCCAATCTGCAGTCGCAGACCTTCCGCAGCTTCGAGATCTACATCGTGGTCGCGTGCATCTATCTGGCACTGGCGCTGTCTTTCTCGGCGCTGTTCAAGCTGATCTACAAGCGCACGCTCAACTATCCGGATCGGCGCTGAACACCATGCGTACCTTCGGCTTTCCCGAATTCCTGTTCATCCTCGAAGCGGCCCAGTGGACGCTGGCACTGTCGCTCATCGCCTTCATCGGCGGCGCGATCCTGGGGCTGGTCGTTGCGCTTGCCCGCACCTCCGAGAGCAAGACGGCGCGCGTGCTGTCGACTGGCTTCATCCAGATCTTCCAGGGTACGCCGCTGCTGCTGCAGCTGTTCCTGATCTTCTTCGGCGCGCCGGTGTTCGGCCTCGACATCAATCCGTGGATCGCGGCGGGCGTGGCGCTGGTGCTCAACAGCGCTGCCTTCCTCGGCGAGATCTGGCGCGGCTGCATCGAAGCCATCCCGCGCGGCCAATGGGAAGCTGCGCAGGCGCTCAATCTCAGCTACGCCTCGCGCATGCGCGACGTGGTGCTGCCGCAGGCCTTCAAGATCGCGCTGCCGCCGACCGTGGGCTACGTGGTGCAGATCATCAAGGGCACGTCGCTCGCGGCCATCATCGGCTTCACCGAGATCACCCGCGCCGGGCAGATCATCAACAACGCGACCTTCCAGCCGCTGCACGTCTTCACGACGGTGGCTGCGCTCTATTTCGTCATCTGCTGGCCGCTGTCGCTGCTGGCGGCGCGCATGGAGCGCAAGCGCGCCAGAGCCCTGGCGCGCTGATTCCTTCCCCTTTTCGACTTCAGTCCTCAACTTCAGGAGACCTCGACATGATCCGTTTCACCACCCGTCGCGCTGCCATCGCAGCCCTGGGCCTCGGCGCCGCGCTGACCGCGTTCGCCCCCTTCGCATCCGCACAGAGCGTGGCCGACATCAAGAAGAAGGGTGAAATCACCATCGGCATGCTGGTGGACTTCCCGCCCTACGGCACCACCGATGCGAAAAACCAGCCCGACGGCTACGACGCCGACGTCGCCAAGCTGCTGGCCAAGGACTGGGGCGTGAAGGCCAACATCGTGCCGGTCACGGGCCCGAACCGCATTCCCTTCCTGCTGACCAACAAGGTCGACCTGCTGGTGGCTTCGCTGGCGGTGACGCCGGAGCGCGCGAAGCAGGTGCAGTTCTCGCAGCCCTATGCGGCCGCGACCATCGTGCTGTACGGCAAGACCAGCGCGCCGATCAAGAGCGCTGCCGATCTGAAGGGCGTGCGCGTGGGCGTGGCCCGCGCCAGCACGCAGGACGTGGCCGTGACCAAGGCCGCACCCGAAGGCACCGAGATTCGCCGCTTCGACGACGACGCATCTGCCATGCAGGCGCTGATGTCGGGGCAAGTCGATGCGATCGGTGCCTCGACCACCGTCGCCGCGCAGATCGCCAAGCGCGTGCCGGCCAACACCTTCGAAAACAAGTTCACGCTGGTCCAGCAGAACATGGGCATCGCGATGCGCCCGGGCCAGGACGACCTGCTCAAGAACGTGAATGAGTTCATCGTCAAGAACACCGCGAATGGCGAACTGAACAAGCTCTACCAGAAGTGGCTGCAGACGGACCTGCCGAAGCTGCAGTAAGCGCAAGAGCCTTCAGGGAACACCCATGACCGACGCAGTCACGACGCACGCGGGCACCGAATCCATCATCCAGATGGAGGCGGTGAACAAGTGGTACGGCACCTTCCAGGTGCTGACCGACATCGACCTCTCGGTGCGCACCGGCGAGCGCATCGTGATCTGTGGGCCGTCGGGCTCGGGCAAGTCGACGCTGATCCGCTGCATCAACCGTCTCGAGACGGTGCAGAAGGGCCGCATCGTGGTCGACGGCATCGAGCTCACGGCCGGCGGCAAGAACGTCGATGCCGTGCGCGCCGAGGTTGGCATGGTGTTCCAGCAGTTCAACCTGTTCCCGCACCTCACCATCCTGCAGAACTGCACGCTGGCGCCGATGCGCTCGCGCGGCATGAACAAGGCGCAGGCGGAAGAGGTGGCGATGAAGTACCTCACGCGCGTGCGCATTCCCGAGCAGGCGCACAAGTATCCGAGCCAGCTCTCAGGCGGCCAGCAGCAGCGCGTGGCGATCGCGCGGGCGTTGTGCATGTCGCCGAAGATCATGCTGTTCGACGAGCCGACTTCGGCGCTCGACCCGGAGATGGTCAAGGAGGTGCTGGACACCATGATCGGCCTCGCCGAGGACGGCATGACCATGCTGTGCGTCACGCACGAGATGGGCTTTGCGCGCAGCGTGGCCGACCGCGTGATCTTCATGGCCGACGGCAAGATCGTGGAGCAGGGTCCGCCTGCGGACTTCTTCGGCAGCCCGAAGCACGAGAAGACGCGCCAGTTCCTCGGTCAAATCTTGAGCTCGCATCAAGCGCATTGACGAATCTATCCCCAACGACATGACGCAGGTATTGATTTCTCTCTCATCGTTCGGGGCCGCAGAAACGGGGCGCCACGGCCAGTTGTGGTGTTCGCAGCTTGCCAAGGCTGCCGGCGCCGACAGTGTCGAAGTGCGCGGCGAGTTGTTGCGCGATCCGGCGACCGAGCTCCCTGCACTGGCCGGGCTCGCTTCCGTCTATTCCAGCCCGGAAGGTCTCTGGGCCGAAGGCGGCTGGCTCGACAGCGCGGCGCTCGGCCGCGGCATCGCGGCGGCGAGCACGCTCGGCGCCAAGCGGCTGAAGATGTCGATCGGCGACTTCGGTCCGTCGTCGCACGGCTCGCTGTGGGGCCTCAAGGTGCAGCTCGCTGAAACCCGCGTCGAACTCGTGATCGAGAACGACCAGACCGTATCCGCCGGCACGCTGCCCGCGTTGCAGGCTTTCTTCGACGCTGCCGACCATGCGGGGCTCGACCTGGGCATGACCTTCGACATGGGCAACTGGCACTGGGTCGGCGAATGCCCGTTGCAGGCCGCGCAGGCGCTGGGCCGCCGCGTGCGCTACGTGCATTGCAAGGGCGCGCAGCGATTGCCGGCCAAGTGGGTGGCGGTGCCGCTCGCCGACTCGGTGGCGCCCTGGCGCGCCGTGTTGCGCGCGTTGCCGGCCGATGTGCCGCATGCCATCGAATATCCCCTGATCGGCGACGACCTGTTGGCCGTCACACGCGAGCAGATCGCGCGCATCCGCTCTTTGCGAGGCACATCATGACAAACACTTCCTTCGATGTCGCGCTGTTCGGCGAAGCCATGCTGTTGCTGGTGGCCGACCAGCCGGGCCCGATCGAGAACGCAACCGCCTTCCACAAGCGAACGGCCGGCGCCGAGACGAACGTGGCGATCGGCCTGTCGCGCCTGGGCCTGAAGGTCGGCTGGGCCAGCCGGCTCGGCACCGACTCGATGGGCCGCGCGCTGCTCGCCACCATGCAGGGCGAGGGCATCGACTGTTTCCATGTGACCACCGATGCGACGCAGCGCACCGGCTTCCAGTTCAAGGGCCGCGTGACGGATGGCAGCGATCCGCCGGTCGAATACCACCGCAAGGGATCGGCTGCGAGCCAGATGGGCCCGGCCGATATCGACGAAGTCTGGCTGCGCTCCGCACGGCATCTGCACGCGACCGGCGTGTTCGCGGCCATCTCCAGCACCAGCCTGCAAGCCGCGATCAAGAGCATGGAGGTGATGCGCCAGGCCGGCCGCACGATCTCCTTCGACCCTAACCTGCGGCCGACGCTGTGGGCTTCCACCGAGGTCATGCGCAATACGATCAACGACCTCGCGGCCCGCGCTGACTGGGTGCTGCCGGGCATGGAAGAAGGCCTGCTCCTCACTGGCGAGAGCACACCGGAAGGCATCGCGCATTTCTATCGGCAACGCGGCGCGAAGCTGGTGGTCGTGAAGCTCGGCGCCGAGGGCGCCTACTACGACAGTGATGTCGCCGGCACGGGGCGCGTCGAAGGCTTCCCGGTCAAGGAGATCGTCGATACCGTGGGCGCCGGCGATGGCTTCGCGGCGGGCGTGGTGAGCGCGTTGCTCGAAGGCAGGTCGGTGCCCGATGCCGTGCGGCGCGGCGCCTGGATCGGCGCGCGCGCCGTGCAGGTGCTCGGCGACACGGAAGGCCTGCCGACGCGGGCGCAGCTCGAGGAGGCCCGGCTATGACGCGCAAGAACATCCTCGTATTCCGCGAACTCCCGGACGACCAACTGGCACGCTTGCAGGCGGCGCATGAGGTCATCGTCGCGAATCCGCGTGTGGCCGCGCAGCGCCCCGCCTTCGATGCGGCCTTGACCACGGCCCATGGCCTGATCGGCTCGAGCTTCCCCATCGACGACGCGCTGCTCGCGCGCGCACCGCAGCTCGAAGTGGTTTCCAGCGTGTCGGTCGGCGTCGACAACTACGCGCTGTCAGCGCTGCATGCGCGCGGCATCACGCTGTGCCACACGCCCGGCGTGCTCGACGAGACGGTGGCGGACACCGTCTTCGCACTGCTCATGGCGACCAGCCGTCGCGTGGTCGAACTGGCGACCCTCGTTCGCGAGGGCCGGTGGACCCAGAACGTCGGCGAGGAGCTGTTCGGCTTCGACGTCCATGGCAAGACGGTGGGCTTGCTGGGCTTCGGACGCATTGGCCAGGCGATTGCTCGCCGCGCCGCGCTCGGCTTCGGCATGCCGGTGCTCTACCACGCGCGGCGGCCGGTCGATCTCGCGACGCAGGCGCCGGAACTGCAGGGGCGCGCAACGCACACGCCGCTCGATGAACTGCTCGCATGTTCCGACATCGTCGTCGCGATGCTGCCGCTGTCGGACAGCACGCGCGGGATGATCGACGCGAAAGTGTTCGGCGCGATGAAGCCGGGCGCGATTTTCATCAACGGCGGCCGCGGCGCCACGGTGCAGGAAGACGCGCTGCTCGCAGCGCTCGACCAGGGCACGCTGCGTGCGGCGGGCCTCGACGTCTTTGCGACCGAGCCGCTTCCCGCGGCATCGCCGCTACGTACGCATCCGCGTGTGACGCCGCTGCCGCACATCGGCTCGGCCACGCACGAGACGCGCCATGCGATGGCCGAACTGGCGACCACCAATCTGCTGCGCGCATTGGCCGGGGAGAAGCCGTTGGCCGTCTTCGACACGGCTTCCGCTTGAACGCCAGAGGCCCCATGCAGCGCCCGGGTCGCGCAACCATTGCGGATGTGGCCAAGGCTGCTGGCGTGTCGAAGGCCACGGTCTCGCGATTTCTCAATCACCGCGAGCGTCTGCTGAGCCCCGACATCGCTGCGCGCGTCGAAGCCGCGGTGGCCCAACTGGCCTACACGCCGAGCCCCATGGCGCAGGCACTGAGCCATGGCCGTTCGCGCCTGATCGGCCTGATCGTGGCCGACATCACCAACCCCTATTCGGTTGCCGTGCTACGCGGTGCCGAGAAGGCCTGCCAGGAGGCCGGCTACCTGGTCATGTTGTTCAACCTCGGCAATGACGTCGACCGTGAGCGCGAGGCCATCGATGCGCTCGCCGGCTACCAGGTCGACGGCTTCATCCTCAACACGCTCGGTCGCGGTGGCCTTGTCGATGCCGATGCCTTGCACGGCAAGCCGGCCGTGCTGGTCGACCGCATGCATGCCGGCATGCACTCAGACTTCGTCTCGCTGGACAACGCCGCCGCGATGAAGACGGCTTGCGGGCATCTCGTCGAAGGCGGTTATCGCGAGCTGCTCTACATCACCGAGCCGCTGAAGGGCGTGAGCTCTCGGCGCGAGCGCACGGCCGCTTTCGGCGCCTGCGTGGCCGCGCACGAGCCGCGGGTGGCGGGCGAGGTTTTCGAATGCAAGGGGGACGATGGCGATGCCCTCGACGCCGCATTGAGCGCCTTGCGCAAGCGCGCCAGGCGCGGTCGCCGGGTGGCCGTGCTGGCGGGCAATGCGGTGGTCACGCTGCGCGTGGCCGCAGCCATGGCGCGGCTGGACCTGAGCTTCGGGACGGACGTCGGCTTCGTCGGCTTCGACGATGCCGAGTGGGCGCCGCTGATCGGCCCCGGCCTGACTGCCGTCGCGCAGCCGACGGATGCCATCGGACGCGCCGCGGCCACCTGCCTCATCGAGCGCCTGCGCGGCCTCGAAGGCCCGGCGCGGCAATTGCTGCTCCCGGGCGAGTTGGTGGTGCGCGGGTCGTCGGCCGCGGCCTGATATCGCTCGCGGCGCGCGAGTAGCCGGCCAGCTCGTCGCAGCGCGATCCGCTCTGGATGAACTCGCGTCTCACGCCTGCACGCGCCGTATGGCAACGGCTTTGCAACGCTGAAGATTTTCTCGTGCGGCTTGCACGCTGACCATTCGAGCGTCTGTCTCGTCGTTTCGCCCGAACGGCGCGTGCCTTCGACGCAATGCCGGCTTCTCCCTGCCAGCAGGCCCTCCTAAAGTGACCTCAACTCGATGGTCGCGTGCGAAGGAGGTGCCCCATGAATCCGATCGACATTCGCAAGGTCCTCGTTCTGGGCGCGGGCAAGGTCGGCGGCACGGTCGCCGACATGGTGGCCGAGTACCACCGGCTGCCCGTCACGCTCGCTGACCGCGAGCACCGTCGGCACGAGCCCGGTGATCGCCTGGTGCAGCGCACCATCGTCAACGTCGAGGACGACACCGCGCTTGCCGCCGCACTGGTCGGCCATGACGTGGTCATCAATGCGCTGCCTTTCTATCTCGCATCGGGCGTCGCGGCGGCAGCCAGATCCCTCGGCGTGCACTACCTCGACCTGACGGAGGATGTCGCCGCCACCACCGCGATCCGCGCCATGGCAGAAGGCGCCCGCACGGTGTTGATGCCGCAGAGCGGGCTCGCGCCCGGCGTGATCGGGATGCTGGGCGGCCACCTGGCGGATCGCTTCGACGAACTGTACGACCTGCACCTGCGCGTCGGCGCGCTGTCGCGCCACGCGACCAACGGTCTGCGCTACAACTTCACGTGGAGCATCGATGGCGTCATCAACGAGTACTGCCATCCGTGCGCGGCCATCGTGCAGGGCCATCCGGTATCGGTGCAACCGCTCGAAGGCATCGAGACGCTGGTGCTCGACGGCGAAAGCTATGAAGCCTTCAACACCTCGGGCGGGCTCGGCACGCTGTGCGAGACGCTCGCGGGCCGTGTGCGAAACCTCGACTACAAGACCCTGCGCTATCCCGGCCACCGCGATGCCATGGCGCTGCTGCTGCACGACCTCCGGCTGATCGAGCGTCGCGATCTGCTGAGGGAGGTTCTCGACCATGGGGTGCCGCACAGCCGGGAGGATGTCGTGATCGTCTTCGCGTCGGCATCGGGGCTGCGCCATGGCCGTTTCGAGCAGGAGACGCGCATGGCCCGCATCCATGGCGGGCGGCTGCGCGGCGTGGACCGTACTGCCATCGAACTCGCGACGGCCGCCGGCGTGGTGGGTGTGTTCGAACTGCTGCGCAATGGGCAGCTGCCCGCGTGCGGCTTCGTCGGGCAGGAACAGGTTGCGCTCGAGGCATTCCTCGCGACACGGGTCGGCAGTTGCTATGCGGACCTGGGTGAGGGGGGCGCAGCTTCCGGGCACGCAAGTCCGTCTCGCAGCCAGACCTTCGCACATACTTGGCCGCCTCAGGCACGACGCCGGACCCGGAAGGAGCCACAAGCATGAGCGAAGTACAAGCTGTTTTCGAACGCTGCAGCATCACCGCGGCGGAACGCTCGGGCGGCGCCTTGCGCGTGCGCTCGGCCATCGACGGCGCCGAACTCGCCCGTCTGCACGAGACGCCGGTGGCGTCTATGCCCGACGTGATCGCCCGTTCGCAGGCCGCCTTCCGCCGCTGGCGCGACGTGCCGGCGCCAGCGCGTGGCGAGCTGGTGCGACTCTGGGGTGAGGAGCTGCGCATATCCAAGGCCGATATCGGCAGGGTCATCTCGCTGGAGGTCGGCAAGATCGCCCAGGAGGGCCTGGGCGAGGTGCAGGAGGGCGTGGACATCTGCGAGTTCGCGCTCGGCCTGTCGCGGCAGCTCTACGGCAAGACCATCGTGTCCGAGCGTCCGGGTCACCGGATCATGGAGCAGTACCACCCGCTGGGGCCGGTGGCGGTCATCACGGCATTCAATTTTCCGAGCGCGGTGTTCGCGTGGAACGCGGCCATCGCGCTGGTGTGCGGCGACCCCGTCATCTTCAAGCCGTCCGAGAAGGCGCCGCTGTCCGGCCTCGCGACCTTCAGGGCGCTGGAACGCGCGATCGCGCGCTTCGGCGATCGCGCGCCGGGCGGGCTCGCGCAGATCGTGATCGGTGGCGCGGCCCAGTCGCAGGCGCTGGTCGACAGCACCGACATTCCGCTGGTGTCCGCGACTGGCTCGACGCGCATGGGCCGAGAGGTCGGCCCGCGTGTGGCCGCGCGATTCGGCCGTCGCATTCTCGAACTCGGCGGCAACAACGCGATGATCGTCACGCCGGCGGCCGATCTCGACATGGCCTTGCGGGCGATCCTGTTCAGCGCAGTCGGCACGGCGGGACAGCGTTGCACTTCGCTACGCCGGCTCATCGTCCATCGCACGGTCAAGGACGCCCTGTTGGCGAAGCTGCTGGCGGCCTATGAGAGCCTGCGCATCGGCCATCCCCTGGAGGAGGGCACCCTGGTGGGCCCGCTGATCGACGAGCCCGCCTTCGACACCTTGCGGCACGCCATCGCCGAAGTCGAGGCGCAGGGCGGCCGCATCCTGACCGGCGGCGATCGCGTGCTCGCCGAGCGTTTCCCGGAGGCCTTCTACGTGCGCCCCGCCATCGCCGACATGCCGGCGCAGACGGAGCTGGTGCGGCGCGAGACCTTCGGCCCGTTGCTCCATGTGCTGGGCTACGACGACCTCGATCAGGCGATTGCAATGCACAACGACGTTCCGCAAGGCTTGTCGTCGTGCATCTTCTCGAACGACTTGCGCGAGGTCGAGCGCTTCATCTCGGCGGCCGGCTCGGATTGCGGCATGGCCAACGTCAATATCGGTCCGAGCGGCGCGGAAATCGGCGGTGCATTCGGCGGGGAGAAGGAAACCGGCGGCGACCGCGAGAGCGGGTCCGATGCATGGAAGCAGTACATGCGGCGAACGACGAACACCATCAACTTCTCGACCGAGCTGCCATTGGCACAGGGCATCCGGTTCGGCTGAACCGAGGACTACGCAGCGAGCCGCACCGGAATCCGCCGCCGGCCGAAGCCGCGCGTGAAGGCGCCGAAACGTCCCGCGATCGGTGTGCCGCAGTGCGGGCAGGTAGCGCTTGCATCGAGTTCGCAATCGAACACGACGTACCAGTCGCGCCGCACCAGCGCTGCGCGACAGCCGGGGCAGAAGGTGGTCCCGCCTTCGACGTCATGCACATTGCCCGTGTAGACGTGGTGCAGGCCGTTGCCTAGCGCGATGGCGCGCGCCCGCGTCAGCGTGGCCGGCGGCGTCGGCGCCACGTCCAGCATCCGGTAGTCCGGATGGAAGGCGCTGAAGTGCAGCGGCACGTGGGGCCCCAGGCGGTCGGCGATCCAGCGCGTCATCGCGTCGATCTCGGTATCGCTGTCGTTGTGGCCGGGGATGAGCAGCGTCGTGATCTCGAACCAGCAATCGGTTTCGTGGCGAAGGTATTGCAGCGTGTCGAGCACGGGCGCGAGGTGTGCGCCGGTCTGCTGGAAGTAGAACCCTTCGGTGAATCCCTTGAGGTCGACGTTGGCTGCGTCCATCCGCGCGTAGAACTCTCGCCGGGGCGCGGCGTGCATGTAGCCCGCCGTCACGGCGACGCTGTGCAGCCCGAGTGCGTGGCAGGCGTCGGCGACATCCATGGCGTATTCGGCAAAGATCACGGGGTCGTTGTAGGTGAAGGCCACGCTCGAAGCGCCGCTCTCGAGCGCTGCTTCGGCAATGCGTTCGGGCGAGGCCGTGTCCATCAGCCGGTCCAGCTCGCGGCTCTTCGAGATGTCCCAGTTCTGGCAGAACTTGCAGGCGAGGTTGCAGCCCGCCGTGCCGAAGCTCAGGACACTGCTGCCGGGGAAGAAGTGGTTGAGCGGCTTCTTCTCGATCGGGTCGATGCAGAAGCCCGAGCTGCGTCCGTAAGTCGTCAGCGCCATCGCATCACCGACGCGCCGGCGCACGAAGCACATGCCGCGCTGGCCCTCGTGCAGGCGGCAGTCGCGCGGGCACAGGTCGCATTGGATGCGCCCGTCGTCGAGCTGGTGCCACCAGCGGCCGGGCGTCACCGGGTCTCCTCGAATGCGATGGCCCCGTAACCGACGACGCGATCACGGTCGCCCGCGGTGTCTCCGGAGTTGCGCAGGTCGAGCAGGCGCGGCGCCAGGCCGTGGTGGCGCGCGGCCCTGAGCGCGCCATTGATGGCCGCCGATCCGCAAGCCTCGTGCGGGGAGAGTCCGGCATCGAATCCCAGGATGCGCTGCACGGTGGCGCGATCGATGGCCTGCGCCTTTTCGTAAGTCAGGTAGTGCGACAGGTCGGAGCTGATCACGATCAGCGTCTCCGGGCCGCCCCAGAGCCGCTCCAACACCTGTGCCACTGCCTCCACGCTGGCGTCGCCGACGACCAGCGGCACGAGCGTGAAGTGACCGAGCACGCTTTGCAGAAAGGGCAGCTGGACTTCGAGCGAATGCTCTCGTTCGTGGGCACGGTTGCTGCGAACCACCTGCGGCAGGTCGTCGAGGCCGGCCAGCGCCGCGACGTCCACGGGAACCCGGCCCAGCGGCGTCTCGAAACTCAGTGCTTCGGGCGCGGCGAGCCCCCTGACCCATTCGCGGTGTGCGGGTCCGAGCAGCACCACGCGGCTGACGATCGGTTCGCGCCTGCGTTCGAGCAAGGCATAGGCATGCGCTGCCACCGCGCCGCAGTATTCGTAACCGGCATGCGGGGAGATGATCAGCTTAGGCCGGCGTCGCGCAGGTTGGTCGACGACGACGCCGTCCAGGCAATCCGCGACCTGCTCCCGCAGCGCCTTGGGTGCGGCGGGGTAGAACAGGCCATCGACAGCGGCGTGGCGCACGGCAGGCATGGGCAGGACTCCTGCCATTGAATTTGAACCTTTCGGGGTCGAAAATCAATCCTGTCCGGTTGCGCCGCAGCCCGTGTCTTCGGAGATCGCCATGAATGAAGAAAGCTTCAATCTCAGCATCAGGAAGTTTCTCAAGACGGTGGGTGTCAGCTCGCAGCGCGACATCGAGCAGGCCGTGGCGAAGGCGATCGCGGCGGGCTCCCTCCAGGGCGACGCGAACCTGCCGGCGACGATGACGCTGGAGATTCCGTCCCTGAATCTGAAGGTCAAGTTCGATGGAGAGATCCGCCTCGACTGAGCCGGCAAGGCTGCCGGTCGGGACCCGCCGATTCAGGCGGCAGGCGGCGGTGCGACGGCGGTGCGTCGGTCCACCTTCCGGCTGAGCACCACCGACGTGTGCGTGTGCTGGATGCCCTCGATCAGGCCAATCCTGTCGAGCAAGGCATCGAGTTGCTCGTTGGTCTCGCAGCGCAGGAACACCATGTAGTCGAACTGGCCGCTGACGGCAGACAACTCTTCGACTTCGGGCAGGCGTTCCAGCGCCCGGACGACGGCACTGCCCATCTTGGGCGCGACGCTCAGGCCGCAATAGGCGCGCACTGCGGCCTGTTCGAGGCGCTGGCCGAGGCGCACGCCATAGCCGGAAATCACGCCATCGCGTTCCAGTCGGGCAATGCGGGCGACGACTGTGGTGCGCGCCACCCCCAGCTTGCGCGCGAGCAGCGCGGCGGGCTCCCGGGCGTTCGCCTGGAGCAGGCTCAGCAGGTGGCGATCGGTGTCGTCCAACGAGGGCGGGCCTCAGTCCACTTCGGCGATGAGGTCGATCTCGACGCAGGCGCCCATCGGGTTCTGCGCAACGCCGAAGGCACTGCGCGCGTGGGCGCCTTTTTCGCTCCCGAACACCTCGGCGAACAGTTCGCTTGCGCCGTTGGTCACGAGGTGCTGCTCGGTGAAGGTGCCGACCGAGTTGACCAGGCTCATGAGCTTGACGATGCGCCTGACCTTGTTCAGGTCACCGACCGCCGCATGCAGGGTGCCCAGCAGATCGATGGCAATCGCGCGTGCGGCCTGCTTGCCTTCGTCCGTTGTCATCGTGGCGCCGAACTGGCCGACCCAGGGCTTGCCGTCCTTCTTGGCGATGTGGCCCGAAAGAAAGACCAGATTGCCAGTCCTTACGAAAGGCACATAGGCCGCGACTGGTACGGAGACGGGCGGCAGGGTGATGCCGAGGCTGGAAAGCTTGTCGTAGACGCTCATGAGGGCTCCTCGTTCTGGGTTTGCGATTGCGATTGCGTTTGTGTCTGCGATCGCGCGATGCGTGCCGCTTCCTCGCGCAGTTCTTCGAGCGGCCGCACCGTCACGCTCACATCCAGCGTATGGCGGGCGCCGCCGTGCAGCACGCCGCGCATGGGTGACACGTCGGAATAGTCCCGCCCGATGGCGAGTGTCACGTAGTCCTCGCCCGGCTGACGGCCGTTGGTCGGGTCGAAGTCGGCCCATGCGCCTGGACCGTCGTCGCCGGGCAGATACACCGACACCCAGGCATGCGAGGCGTCGGCGCCGATCAGGCGAGGCCGTCCGGGCGGCGGTTGCGTCAGCAGGTAGCCGCTCACGTAGCGCGCCGGCAGGCCCATCGTGCGCAGACAGGCGATCATGATGTGCGCGAAGTCCTGGCAGACGCCCCTGCGCTGGGCCAGAGCCTCGATGGCCGGCGTGCTGATCTCGGTGCTCTCGGAGTCGTACTCGAAGTCGCGGTACATGCGCAGCGTGAGATCCATCGCGACGTCGAAAGCCGGCCTGCCGGGCGCGAAGCTCGGGCGCGCGTACGCGGCGAAGTCGTCATGCCGCGGCACGTAGCGCGAGGGAAAGACGAAGTCCGACGCCGGGTCGTACGCCGAATCCTTGACGTAGCGGAAGCGATCGCGCACCTCTTCCCACGGCAGTTCGCGAGCCACGTCCGGCGAGAGCACCGGCGGGGAGGTGTCGACCACGCTCTCTGCAGTGACGACGAGTTCCTCATGCGTCGATTCGAGCGCGAAGAAGGCGCGCGCGTTGCCGTAGACGTCCGGCGCCTCGCTGCACTGCGCGGGTGTGGGGCTGATCTTCAGCGCATGGCTCACCAGACGCTGAGACAGCGTATCCATCGGCTTCAGGTGCGCCAGGTGCTGCGCCGTCTCGACCGGCGGCGTGTAGTCGTAGCGCGTGGAATGGGTGACGTGAAGCAGCATGATCAGGCTCCAACGGACCGGACGGATTCGGACGTGAGCGTGAAATAGCGCGTCCCGATCGCGTCCGACACATGGTATGCGGCTGTCTCGCAGGCAGTGAACAGGTGAACCAGCGCAGGATACTGCGCGTCGGGACCGGCTTCGCACAAATGCTCCAGCGTCCAGGTGTCCGGATCGGGCAACTCGTGGGAAAGGGCGGTGAGCTTGCCAGGCGCGCTGCCCGCGAGCCGGGCGATGCGCTTGCGCAGCGTCTGCGTGACCCAGGCCAGCGATCGCGGGTTGTCGCCGTCGAGCACCAGCAGGTCGACCAGCGTCGCTACGTCGCGACGCTGCTGGTAGCGCGCATGGAAGGTGATCGTGCTGTCGAACAGCGCCACCATCGCTTCGAAGCCACTCACCTCGTGCACCGAGCCGTGCTCGAAGCCGGCGGCCAGGGCGCTGGAGAGAAATCCCAAGCGCTCGATGTGCCGGCCGATGGACAGCAGCCGCCACGCGTCGTCGCGCGTCATGCGGTCGGTCTGGGCGCCGGTCATCGCCGCCAGCGCGGTGCTCGCGGATTCGAGCAGGCGCAGCGCGGCGCCGGTCGCGTAGCCGCCTTCGCCTTTCTCGCTCGCCTGTTCGGCGCTGCGGCGCAGGAAGTCGGTCTCGGCGCGCACGATCTGGTTCCAGTGATCCTGCGACAGCCGCTCGCGCACCGCGGCGGCGGACTGGCGGATGCAGCGCAGGCTGTAGCCCACGCTGCCGCCCTTCTCGACGTCGCCCAGTTCCGCGATCAGCGCGCGCTCGAACACGCGACGGGACTTCGGCAGGCTCGGCACTTCGGGCGAGACCAGCGCGTTGCGCAGCGCGAGTTGATGCAGCCAGACCAGCAGGGCGCGCGAGGATTGGTCTTCGCCGCCCAGCAGGTCGATGGTGAGGCGAGCCAGGCGCACGGCGTTCTCGGCGCGCTCGGTGTAGCGGCCCAGCCAGAACATGTTCTCCGCGGCGCGACTGGTGACGGGGGCGCGATGGCGTGCCAGCGACGCTGGCGTCGCATGCGGGTGCAGCAGCGAGGTGCGATCGATCTCGTCTAGCGTCTGTACCCAGACATCGGCGCTGCTGCCGCCGCGCTGCATCGAGGCGATCTGCGCATCGGGTCCGACCAGGCGTGCGAGGCCGCCGGGGAGAACGCGCCACGAGCGCGGCCCGTCGCTCACCGCGAACACGCGCAAGAGCACCGACCGCGGCGCGATGTGGCCACGTCCGAGGTCCTGCGTCCAGGTCGGCATCTGCGACAGCGGCAGGTAGCTCTGCACGGTGTGCTCGTCGCCCTGGCGCACGATGCGGCCGGCCCACTCGTCGAGTTCGCGCCGGCCCATGTGGCGGCCGAGCACGGCGTCGAAGCTGGTGTGCGAATCGTCTCCGGGGTAGGTGGACTTGATCGCGCAGTCCGCCAATTGCGGCAGCACCGCTTCCATGGCGGCGCGTTCGCCGCACCACCAGGTGGGCAGCGCCGGCAGTCGCAGCTTCTCTCCGATCAGGCGTCGCGCCAGTGCGGGCAGAAAGCCGAGCAGGGCAGGCGATTCGAGGAAGGCCGAGCCGGGCATGTTGGCCACCAGCACGTTGCCCGCGCGAATGGCCTGCAGCAGGCCCGGCACGCCGAGCGTGGAATCGGGACGCAGTTCTAGTGGGTCGAGGTACTGGTCGTCCAGCCGCTTGATGAGGCCGTGCACCGGTCGCAGGCCCTGCAACGTCTTGAGGTAGAGGCGCTGGTCGCGTACCGTCAGGTCGTTGCCCTCGACCAGCGTGACGCCGAGATAGCGCGCGAGGTACGCGTGCTCGAAGTAGGTTTCGTTGTAGGGGCCGGGCGTGAGCAGGGCGATGTGGGGCGGCTGGCCGGCCGGGCACATGTTCTGCAGCCCTTCCATCATTGCGTTGTAGGTCGCGGCGAGGCGCTGCACGTGCAGGTTCTCGAAGGCCTGGGGAAACTGCCGTGCGATGGCGAGCCGGTTTTCGAGCAGATAGCCCAGCCCCGAAGGCGCCTGCGTGCGTTGCGAGATCACCCACCAGTTGCCATCGGGCCCGCGAGCCAGATCGAAGGCCGCGATGTGCAGCCAGGTGTCGCCTGGCGGTTGGACGCCGTGCATTGCGCGCAGGTAACCCGCGTGACCCTGCACCAGCGCCGGCGGCAGCAGGCCTTCGGCCAGCAGTTGCTGCGGGCCGTAGACGTCGGCCATCACGCGGTCGAGCACGCGCACGCGCTGCTGCACGCCGGCCTCGACCTGCGCCCAGCTTGCGGGCGAGACGATCAGCGGGAACAGGTCGAGCGACCACGGCCGCTGGGGGCCGTCGGCATCGGCGTAGACGTTGTAGGTGACGCCGTTGTCGCGGATCTGGCGTTCGAGGCTGATCGCGCGCCGCGGCAGGTCGTCGAAGCCGCCTGGGCCCAGCTGTTCGAAGAAGCCCGCCCATGAGGGCGAGAGCGGCGCATGCTCGCGCTGCCCGCCGAGGTCCCGTTCCGGGGAGGGTGCGGCCGGCGGCACGGACGCTGCATCGTAGAGCGGGGCGGGTTGCGACGGCACTCCGAGGCGCGATGCGGTTTCCGGCGTTGCGGCGCCTCGCAATTCGTCGAAATGGCCAGGTGCAGCCGGGGGAGCGAGCGCCGACGCGAGCGCTGCGGGTGCTTCCAGCGCCTGCGCGTCGAAGAGGGATTCGTTCATTGGGTCCACGGTGCGGTGATTGTCAGGGGAAACTCACCCCCCAGGCTTCGCGCACTTCGTGTCGCTGGGCCAACCCCCGACCGGGGGCAACACCAGCGGCCCGGCGAAGCCGGTTCCGCGGTATTCCCGGCTCTAGCGGCGCAGGTCGAGCGTGAAGGGGAACTCGCGGCTTCCGGCCAGCTCGATGGTGGCCGGCGGCGTGCTCATCAGCCCTGGCGTGTGCCCCATGCGCGAGAAGCGCGAGTGTCGCCGGCTCTCGGCCTCGTAGGCATTCACCGGGAACGTGTCGTAGTTGCGTCCGCCCGGGTGCGCGACGAAATACTGGCAGCCGCCCAGCGAGCGTTTCATCCAGGTGTCGACGATATCGAAGGTCAGCGGCGCATGCGCGCCGATGCTCGGATGCAGCGCCGACGGCGGATTCCAGGCCTTGTAGCGCACACCAGCCACGAACTCGCCGACCGTGCCGGTGGGCTGCAGTGGCAGCACCTTGCCGTTGACCGTGATGACGTGCCGGCTTTCGTTCAGGCCGGTGACGCGCACCTCGATCCGTTCAAGGGAGGAGTCGACATAGCGCACGGTGCCGCCGGCCGAGCCTTCCTCGCCCATCACGTGCCAGGGTTCCAGCGCGTTGCGCAGCGACAGCTCGATGCCCATCGCCTGCACCTGCCCGACCAGCGGGAAGCGGAATTCGAAATGCGGCGCGAACCAGTTCGGGTCGAAGGCGAATCCGGCCTGCCGCATTTCGCTGATGACGTCGTCGAAGTCCATGTTCACGAAGGTCGGCAGCAGAAAGCGGTCGTGCAGCTCGGTGCCCCAGCGCGTGGCGGGCGCCTTGTACGGATCGTCCCAGAAGCGGGCGATGAAGGCGCGCAGCAGCAGTTGCTGGGCGATGCTCATGCGGGCATGCGGCGGCATCTCGAAGGCCCGCAGTTCGAGCAGGCCGAGGCGGCCGGTGCTGGAGTCGGGCGAATAGAGCTTGTCGATGCAGAACTCGCTGCGATGCGTGTTGCCGGTGACGTCGACCAGGATGTTTCGCAGCGTGCGGTCCACGAGCCATGCGGGCATGTTCTGGCCGTAGATCTCGCGGTTGCGGGCGATTTCCTTGAGCGCGATTTCCAGTTCGTAGACCTGGTCGTTGCGTGCTTCATCGACTCTTGGCGCCTGGCTGGTGGGGCCGATGAACATGCCCGAGAACAGGTAGCTCAGCGACGGATGGTTGTGCCAGTACAGCAAGAGGCTCGCGAGCAGTTCCGGCCGGCGCAGGAAGGGGCTGTCGGTCGGCACGGCGCCGCCCATCACGAAGTGGTTGCCGCCCCCGGTGCCGGTGTGGCGGCCGTCGGTCATGAACTTCTCGGCCGACAGGCGCGTCTCGAACGCGGCGTTGTAGAGGAACTCGGTGTGATCGACCAGTTCGCGCCAGTTGTGTGCCGGGTGGATGTTGACTTCGATCACGCCCGGATCGGGCGTGACCTGCAGCATCTTGAGGCGCGGATCGCGAGGGGGCGGGTAGCCCTCCATGACGATCTGCACGCCGAGCTGTTCAGCGGTCGCTTCGACCGCGGCGACGAGATCCAGGTAGTCCTCCAGCCGGGCGAGTGGCGGCATGAAGACATAGAGCACACCCGAGGCGTTGCCGATCTTTTCCGCGGCCGGGCCGTTGGCGCGACGCGGATCGCGTACTTCGACGCACAGCGCGGTGCGCGTGACCCAGTGGGCCGACTCGCCGCGACGTGGCATCCGGGGCGTGGTGAGATCGAGGTTGGCCTCCGTTGCGTCACCGGCATTGCCGCCTGGCGTCTGCAGGCGCACCGACGCAGCCGTCGCGGGCGGCGTGCCGAAGGCATAGGGCACTGCGCTTCGATCGGCATGCGGTCCGGTCGGCGGGCCGGCGTAGCGTGCACGGTAGTCGGCACCGGTCGGCAAGGCATCGCGCGGCGCGGTCGGATCGCGCTCGACGAGGTAGGGATAGTCTCCCTTGCTGGCCCATGGCTGCGAGTCGAGCGGCAGGCGATAGCCCATCGGGGAATCGCCGGGGATCAGGTACATGCGGTCGTCGCGCAAGAACCAGGGGCCGGTCTTCCAGCCGGGCCCTGCGAGCGCGGGCGCATCGGTGTCGGCGTTCGAGGCCTCGATCGGCAGCATGTAGCCGATCACGGCGTCGAGCTTCTGCGTGAACACGCGGCGCAGGCGAACCCGCTCCATTTCGTCGTCGAGCTTCGATTCGAAGGGGTCGACGTTCACCGGCAGCCGGCGTTCGCGCCAAAGGTAGTAGTAGACGTCCTCGTAGCCGGGCTGGATGTAGCGCTCGGTCAGTCCGAGGCGGTGCGCGAGCACGGTGGTGAAGCGGCGCGCGTCTTCGCTGGTGTAGTGGGTCGGATGGCGTTCGTCCGCGAAAAGCGCGGGGTTGTGCCAGAGCGTCTCGCCGTCGGCGCGCCAGAAGATCGACAGCGCCCAGCGCGGCAACTGCTCGCCCGGATACCACTTGCCCTGCCCGAAGTGCAGGAAGCCGCCCTCACCGTATTCGGCGCGCAGCTTGTGCACGAGTTCGGTCGCGTAGCCGCGCTTGGTCGGGCCGAGCGCATCGGTGTTCCATTCGGCCGCATCGCGGTCGCTGGTGGCCACGTAGGTCGGCTCGCCACCCATGGTGAGGCGCACGTCGCCGGCCTTCAGGCGCTTGTCGACCGCATCGCCGAGCGCCAGCACTTCGGCCCATTGCTCCTCGGTGTAGGGCTTGGTGACGCGCGGCGATTCATGAATGCGCGTGACCTTCATTTCATGGCCGAACTCGACTTCGGCATCGTCCACCACGCCTTCGATCGGTGCGGCGCTCGACGGCGTCGGCGTACAGGCCAGCGGGATGTGGCCCTCGCCGGCCAGCAGGCCGGAGGTGGCGTCGAGCCCGATCCAGCCGGCGCCGGGGAGGTAGACCTCGCACCAGGCGTGCAGGTCGGTGAAGTCCACGGTGGTGCCGCTCGGGCCGTCGAGCGCCTTCACATCCGGCGTGAGTTGGATGAGGTAGCCCGACACGAATCGCGCCGCCAGCCCGCAATGGCGCAGCAGTTGCACCAGCAGCCAGCCGGAATCGCGGCAGGAGCCGGAGCCGTTGGTGAGCGTTTCTTCCGGCGTCTGCACGCCGGGCTCCATGCGGATCAGGTAGTTGACGTCCTTCTGCACCTGCTGATTGATGCCGACCAGGAAGTCGATGGTCCGCTGCTCCTTGCGATCGATCTTCTCCAGATAGGCCTGCACCAGCGGCGTGGCCTCGTCGGCCACGAGGTAGGGCGCGAGTTCCTGCGCCTGCGCCTCGGTGTACTTGAAGGGGAAGTTCTCGGCCTGCGGTTCCAGGAAGAAATCGAAGGGGTTGTAGACCGCCATCTCGACCACGAGGTCGACCGTGACCTTGAACTCGCGCGACTTCTCGGGAAACACCAGCCGGGCCAGGTAGTTCGCGAACGGATCCTGCTGCCAGTTGATGAAGTGCTGCTCGGGCTCGACGCGCAGCGAATACGAGATCACGTTACTTCGGCAATGCGGTGCGGGACGCAGGCGGATCACCTGAGGCCCTAGTTGCACCGGACGGTCGTACTTGTAGTGAGTGACGTGGTGGAGGGCGGCGTGGATTGACATTGTTTCTCAGTGCGTCGAGCGTGCCTCGGGTGAGACGCATACTAGCCGACACAGAAAGCAATTAGCGCGCCACAGAGCGGTTCCAGGGAGTGATTCGCATGCGACAGGGAGTAGTCTCGTGATGCCGGGCGCGAAAGCGCGCGGCTTGGTCGGTTTCGCCTCGATGGCAGGCTCGGTGCTTGGGGCTGCGCTTCAGTTGCAGCAACCGGCGCTGTGGAACTGGGCGGCCTACGCAGGCCTGCTGGCCGGTGCGCTGGGTGGCTGGCTTGCGCTGCATTCGTCGCGACGCCCGGTTCGAGGCGTCTTGCCGATGGCGCTGCTCTTCGGTGCGATGTTCGGCGTGGGGATGGCGGGCTGGCGGGCGACGGCCTATGCCGACGGGGCGCTGCCGCCGACGCTCGAAGGGCGGGAGCTGCAAGTGATCGGGGTGGTCGCGCAGATGCCCCAGCGCGGCGAGGGGATGGTGCGCTTCGAGCTCGAAGTCGAATCGGCCGAGCCCCCGGATGTGCCCCGGCGCATTTCGCTGGGCTGGTACGCGGAAGGCTCGGGGCCATGGGGTCAAACCGGTGCGGTCGACCCGCCCGGCCGCGTGCACGCTGGCGAACGCTGGCGCATGACGGTGCGGCTCAGGGCGCCCCACGGCAATCTCAACCCGCATGGCTTCGACCAGGAACTGCGCCTGTGGGAGCAGGGCGTGCACGCCACGGGCCAGGTGCGAACCGGCGCCCGGGACCCGCGCCCCGAACGCATCGCCGCCACCTGGCGCCATCCGGTCGAGCGCTTGCGGGAGACCGTGCGCGATGCCGTCTTCGAGCGCGTGGCGGATCCGCGGTCGGCCGGGGTGATCGCGGCGCTGGTCACCGGCGACCAGAACGCGATCGACCTGGGAAGATTTTTCTATTCCTGACTCCCGGTCTGATGCGTTCTCATAGGAGACACGCAAATAGGGGGGCCATACCGCGCGCTTTCATTGCTTACGCTCGCCTGGGTATCGGAGGATCGTCCGTTTCGGCCGCTGTTCTTGGTTAGCTACTCTCCCGGAATCGCCGCATACAGTAGAAAAAAGTATTCGCCTCGTAAACGGCTCTTAGACGCGATATCCGCCGCGGGGGTGAGGGGAGGGTGCTTCCATCGCCTTGGCGGCCGTGCGGGGCGTCTAGCGGCAAGGGGATTGAGTGGTCCCGCCGGCCAAAGGTTTGCGATTCAAAGAACGCCTAACCTGAAGGGGCCGATGAACTGGTTTGCCTGCAGCACGTCCTGTCCGGCGGTGTGAGCCCCGCAGGGCTCTGTGGTCCGTCTAGGCGGGTTGTCCGCTGGAGTTCTCGAGCGGCGGCCAGCCATCCCGCCTAGTGGCGGCTAGAGCGAACCGTTCGGGCCTTGGAGGCCTGCCAACTTCGCACGTGCTCCGCAACTTGTCTGAGCTTGGGACATTCGCCCCTATACCGATTCCAAGTCGTGACCGCTCCGATTCGTTTCATGACAGGACCGATTGTGGGCCTCTCGCCAGTGGCGATTGACTTCTCCAGTTCAGCAGCCGCTGCGGCGGCAAGCCGCGCGTCGTCTGCTTGGTGCTTTGAGCGGAGAGCGGACTCTGACGGAAGCGTTCCAACTCTGGAAGCGTCTTACGACGTCTGTTAATTTCGGGATGTCGCTGGCCGCGTGTTTCCATGCCGCCCAGCCGCCAATCCTCTTCAGCAGTGCACGAGTGGTCAGTGTCTCGCCGCTTTCTTGAAGTTTGAAGAATTCGGCCGCCGCCGCTGCGGACAGTTCCTCATCTCTCTGTCGCCAGGTGACGTCCTGAGCAGCTTTCGGGCGTGCGTTGTTCCACGCCTGCAGGCGCTTGATTACTTCAACAAGCTTCGGGCATTCGCTCCTTCTGTAGACCCATGCTCCCTTGGCACCACGAATACGCCTGAGAAACTGCTCGAGCGTGACTTTCCTGCCAGCCGCCATGACCTTCGCGAGTTCGGCAACTCCCGCGGCCTCAAACCTCATGTCCGCCTCGTGCGCCCCAATAACACGTGGTGAGCCTTTGGCAATGTGGTCTAGAAAACCAGGCCGCGGCGTTCCATGCCGAAGGGCGGTCTCAACCATTAGGTGTCTAAATGGGGAGAGCGGAGTCGATCCTAGATTGAACGCGCCGATCGGCCACTTTCGGTCTGGGCCAGGGCCGAACGACGCTGCGTCAAGAAAATCCCTCGTGAAGCAATCTTGGAACACTTCGACTAGAGCGGCGCGGCTTACACGCCTTTTACTGCTCAACCATCCGAGCTCGACAGCTAAGCTGAGATAGAAGTCGTCAGACCTGTGATGACCTGGCCCCGGCTTTCGTTTTAGAAGCGCAGCTGACGCCATCGACAGGTCTAGAGAGCATGGTGACGTCCACGCATCGGGAGGCGCGAGTAGCGCGCACTCCGCCGGCAGAGCGGTTGACGTCATGTAGTGCGCATTAAGCGACGTTTTATGCAGCAGGCACTTGTGCTCTGAACAGAAAAATGTTCCCGGCATGTTGTGTGACCGGTGCCAGTAGCTTTCTCCGTATCGCGAGAGGTCCTCTTCCAGGCACTTGACGCAAACACGTCGCACACCCACAGCAGCCAGACGCGTTCGTCCAAGGCTTCTGCCTCCTCCCGCCGAATTCAGGACATCGTGAAATACTCGGTCGTACTCGTCACCGCCGACGAAGGCGGTCATGTACGGAAACGCGGTGTGGTTCCAAAGGAGGTTTTCATGTGTAGTCCGGAAGAGACTTGCAGCCTCGTGCAGAAGGTTCACCGCAAGGAACCGATTCTTGACGATGCCGACCCTCAGGACTTTGGACTCGAGGGCGCCCATAGACACACCGAACCACCTGCAGCAGCGCGCAAGGGCCCCGGACAAGAGTTCGTCGGGATAAAGCGGAGGAGCTGGAATCATGGAGAGACTCGAGCTGCTTCACGTTGGCCCTGGTCCCGGTCGGTGAACGAGCCCGCGGTGTTTCGGTAGAGCGTCTTGCCAGGTAGAAGTTGCTTGATTGATGCTGGCGAGCCTCGAAAATCGCGAACAACCTGCCGCAGGGATGGCAGCTGGTCCGCTCTGTGTCGATACGGGCCGAACGCGCCCACGCGCCGCAAAAACTGCTCGGTGCTCAAAACGTCGCCTTGCTGAAGCGCGCGTCTCAGCTCCTTTTGAGCGCGCGGGGCGTAGAAGGCGTCCACGGCTTCGGATAGCGTTCCGCGAGGTCCGGTAGGCACATGGTCCAGCATTGGTCGCGTGGGTTTGCGAGTGCTGAGCAAAGTCTCCACCAGGAGGTGCTTGAGTGGCGCAAAACTGAAGCTGGTGGCCGGGCGAAAGAAAAGGGATGCCCAATTAGGCCTGTCGGCCTGTTTTCCGGAGGAATTCAGCACAGCCGGGGGGTAAGTGCGCAGCAGGGCACCTTGGAGCGCCGCGAAGTTGACCTCACGAGGTGGGCTCAGCCAGCCCTTAGAGATTGCAAGGTGTCTGTACCACTCAGAGTCGCGGGCGTGCCCGGGACCGACTGGCCTGCTCAGCAGTTCCCGAGATGCGCGCGCGAGTGCCAATATGGCCCTTGGTGGTTGCGGCTTGGCGTCGGGGGCAATAGGTTGCCCGCACTCAATCGGCAAGCCGTAGATGGTTCGAAGCGTGGAACTTGCAGGCAGTTGCGTTGTCACAAGCGCGCAGGCGTGCCATGGGCAGACAAGTGCTCCCGGCAAGTTGTGCGCACGGTGCCAGTAGCTCTCGCCGTATCGGGCGACGCTCTCTTGCACGCACTGTGGGCAATAGCGCCGGTGCGGCACCTCTGCGCTGACGTTCTGCATAGCAGCAAGCAGCCGGGGCATGCCCGGCCCGCCATCCAGGGATGCGCTGCGAGCGTGCTCGAAGCTCTCCCCAAGGACAAAAGCTGTCGCGTACGGGAAAGCCGTGTGCTTCCAGAGGAGCTCCTCGGCGCTCAAATTAAAGAGCTCCTCCAGCGGCCGCAGCGGCCACAAGTTCACAAAGTTCAGGCGCAAACCTGGTACGCGCAGCTCTTCGCGCGCGAAGCGCTTGAACGGAAGATTGAACCATCGACAGCAGCGAGTCAGACCTGAGGAGACAAGTTCGTCTGGATAGAGTCGTGGAGCGGGAATCATCCTGCTTCCCCAATTTCGGTGTGGTCGGCCACGACTGCTGTTGTCAGCTCCGAGGGCGCCCGCGCACCAGGGGCGTCGCGTCTGCCCCGAGCCATTGGTGCCTTCTGAGCTTCGTCTGCTGCCTCCTTCACAGAGACCAGCGCTTTGTCCACAGTGCCAGTGGCGCCCGGCTTGAGACCAAACTCCGCAGCGGTGTCAGGCTTAGCGGCCAAAAACTGAGCGGCCGGCTCGTCGTATTTCTTCATCAGAGTGCGCATGTGGCAGGTCCAGCGCGTCACGGCCTTAAAGTGCTTGCGAGCGATTCTGTGGTAAGCCGTCATTCAACCGCGCCCTTGCGTTCGGCATGACAAGGTGTTTGGGGTGTCTAGGCGGCTGGAAGCGCGATGTTCCAGGGCAGCAGTGCCTCGTAGTCGTCCGCT
>NZ_JASZYM010000032.1:0-37466 GCF_030317005.1 Variovorax sp. J22R115
TTCTTATGAATGTTCATCTGGTTGGGTTCCTTGAGTGATCCGGGGGTTTGGCGATTCCCAGTCTCTCAAACTCAACTCAGATGAACAGATACAACCTATTGGGCCTTCACAGCTAGTCAGATAGCCTCGTGCGTTAGAAGCCTCCTGCCACGTGTAGACGGGCGTTCCAGGCGGCGCAGCGTACTGAAGTACAAAGTCGTAGTTCGTCGTGAGAACGCATTGAACGGGAAGGCGAAATACGAGGCGATTTGCGAGGCCAGCGTTCAAGATCGCAGGTGCAAACATGTCCACGAGGGCGCGCGGATAGTACACAGTATCTCCGAGCGATTCTCTAAAAAAATCCAGATCGGCGAGGAACTCATCCAACGTTTCTGTAGTGCGAGGCGTCTCATCCCGGCCCCGATATCGCTTCAAACTCTCGGCCAACCGGACAGGAACCTCACTCCAGGATGGCAAGCGCTTCCAGCCAAGACCGGGGCCGTAGGTGACCTGGACGTCGGCTTGCATCGAAAGACCCGATCCGACAAGGACAGAAATTGAGCCAGCGCGACAAGCGTTTAGTAGGCCCGGAGGAAGCTTGCAATTAAGGGACAGGTTTCTGAGGATCGACTCGTCGTCAGGTAGGGGTGGCAATGCGGACTGAGGACTTCTGCCAAGAACGAGATGGCGTACTCTGTCGAGGATTGAATTGATCGCATCAATCTCAACCGAAGAGATTCCTGCTTTCGCCAATTGACCGGTACAGCGCCTGCACACGTAAGCTGACCGCATCTTGAAAGCGCGCTGCGGCTTTTGCACACACAGATCAAAGAGACAGCCCCTCAATTCACCGTGAAGAACTTCCATGTCTGAAAGCTGCGCCAGAACGAGAAGCGCTGTCAATGCAAGGGAAGTAAGGATGTTTGCATCTGGGGCAGCGGCCTCCAAAGCGCCTTCTGAATCAGACAGAAATGCGACCTGCCAATCCGCGAGTGTCACAAGCCCGTAGCCATTTTTCGCGTGGCTGAACCAGTTGTCATCGAGTGCAAGTCCAGTGATGACAATGACCGGTCTCGGCATGTCTCGTCCCACCATTGCACGGCGAGTATCCACTTCGCCGTCTGTCAGCGGCAACCTGCACTCCCCTTTCCGCAGTAAGCACAGCGTCTTCTGCGAATGATGGAAGTGCTCCAGTGCACGAGTCAGTTGGTTTTCCTGCTCATAATCTAAATTGTGCGTATACAGCGCGATCTCTTGTGACACGGCACCCCCTGAACTGGGTTTCGACACTCCGTCGGCGCGGCAGGCACGCGATCGCCCAAAAAAAGGCGGCCCTCTAGATCTGCCGGCCCTTCGCCAAACGCGCAAACTGGCCTCAAGCTGAGCAGCCTATCGGCTGGCGCAGATCAAGATTCTGACGTCGCCGTTCTAAGCGTAGTTGACCATAACTTTTAGATCCAAGGCACGCGAACCGGTGCCGAGGTTATGGTTGGCTTGCTGGTGGCGCGGTCAGGACGTCCAGGTTTCGGGTGCTCTCGCCCTGCGGCGACAGCGCGCAGATCGGAGAGCGCTGTCAGGTCGTGGGCAGTCCTATGCGTTCGATGGTACCTGCGCTTTAAGCTGAGCCTTCGCGATCTCGTGGAGATGATGGTCGAGCGCGGCTTGGCGTTGGCCCACACAGCAATCATGCGATGGGTCCAGCGTTTCGTGCCCGAGTTCGAGAAGCGCTGGAATCCCCGCGCAGACGCATGAGCTGCTGGGCCCGAGTGTCTTCGCGCGCCATCTGCGCGACGTGCCGGTCATAGAGCGCGATCCGTTCGTCCAGCCGGGTCAACTCGCTGAGCAGATCGCCGATGACAGTGTTGCTCGACCCAGGCAGATCCTCCAGGCACGCCATGGCCTGGTTGCGCACGGTCGATGCGTTCAACGGCAGCACGACACCGAACTCAGAGCCGGCTCCGCTCGTCTGAACACGCTTTGACCTGAGATAAGTGGATTGGCTGCGAGTTGATTCTTTCAATCTTCTGGCCCCTGCCAGGCCGCCGGAGGCGCGCCGGTTGAGCCGTGTACTCATGGTTCAACCCATCAGGCAGCCTCCTTCATTGCGGGCAGCGTGGCGAAGTAGACCATGTCTGGTGTGCGCCCGTCGTGCGACTGATGCGGGCGCCGGGCGTTGTAGAAATCGAAGTAGGCGGCCAGGTGAAACCGTGCGGCGCTGACGCCGTCGTAGCCCTTCAGGTAGACGTCTTCGTACTTCACGCTGCGCCACAGCCGCTCGACGAAGACGTTGTCGCGCCAGCAGCCTCTGCCGTCCATGCTTTGGTGTGCACCGATGCGCTGCACCTCGGCGATGAACTCGGCGCTGCTGAACTGGCTGCCTTGATCCGTGTTCACAATCTCCGGCGCACCCCAACGCGCCGTCGCCTCGCGCAAGGCCTCCACGCAGAAGTCCGCCTCCATCGTGATCGGCTTCGCCAGTCCAGGGGTCATCGTCCTTTTCGTGTAGATTGATACGGTTGGACCAAAAAAGCCCAATGTTGACAATAACTTAGACATCTCGGTTTCTGCGCAGAGTTGTCCTTTTCATGCAGATTGACACGCTTTGGCCTCGCGAGCCGCGGGTCCAAACCGCGGGTTTGACCAAGCGGCCCGCAGCACCTCAACCGTGGTCATGCAGTCAACCCTTCGCAGTCGCGTCTGAAGCTGCGTGAGGGCGGAGTAGCGCCGAGGCGTACATCTCGATCCTGAAGCGGAAGGTGCCTCGGAAGTTGATGTGCCCGAAATGCACGGGCCCGATGCGGCGAAGCCAGGCATCGTCGATATCGATGCCGTCCTTGCGCATGCGCTCGACTGCGTCATTCATCCGGCTGGTGTTCCAGGCCAGCACGATGTTCGTCAGCAAAGCGTGCGAGCCGGAGATCGCTTTCATCTCGTCGCGCCGCCGACCTCGCTCGGCCGCCAGCTTGCCGGTGTAGACCGCACGCTGCAACTGGTGCACCGACTCGCCGCGGTTCAGCAGCATGTGCATCTCGCGCCGGAAGTCGGGAATCGTGATGTAGTCGCACAGGAAGATGCTGCGCAGAAGGCGGCCCAGATGGTCGGCCGCCCTGTACGCGGGATCGCCTTGCGCAGCGCTGCCCAAGAGGCGTAGCGCGACGTCGGCGCCGATCTTGCCCGCCCGGATCGATGCGACCACACGCATCAGATCGTCCCAGCCCGCCAAGATCGCCTTTCGCGAAAGACGCTTGACCGTCGCGCGTTCGATGCCTTCGGGCACCGCGAAGCCCGCCGGCAGATACAGCTTGCGCTCTCGGAGATCCTGAAGGCGAGGGCAGAGGTCAAAGCCGAGCAGCTTTGCGACTGACATGGCCCCGCTCGAGTAGCCGTGCGTATCGACGGCCAGCAGCGACAGCCGGATGCGGTCGTCACTGCGGTTGTATTGCTCGACACCTTCGATGGCAACGCCGGCCTGCCTCTCGTTGAGCACGATCGGTTGGTCGTAGACGATGCCCCAGCGATCCAGCACGTGGGTATAGATGCCCGTCGCATAGGTGCGCCGGCGCGGATCGGTACGTGCACTCCACAGATGGCGCGTTGCCTCCAGCGACATCATGTCGGCCGAGCCCTTGGCGCCTTCACCCCAGTGTGCACAGATCGGAATACGGCCCTGGAACTCGACCACGCGCTCGTTGGCGCGCCTCAACCGCCCGTGGGTCTCCAGCGCCCGCATGGCGACGGACACCCACGCCGTGTCCAGTCCGGGAATCATCCCCGCCACGCTCTTGGCGTCGATGTCCGTGCCGTGCGCAAGCACGGCGGCATACAGGGCCAGCAGTTCGGCGATGGATTCCGCCCGGTGGCCCAGTAGCGCCTCGCTGTAGTTGCTCTGGGCATCGATCTCGAGCAGGAGATCGGGGAACTGGATATCGCCGATCTTTCGGTAAATGAGCTCGCGCAGGCGGCGCGGTTCGCCCTCGTCGGGTGGGGCCGTTATCGCCGGCAGATGCAGCATGCCGTCGACATCGATGTCGAACGCACCCTTCTCGCAGCCCTCGGCGACTGCCGCGACGCCCGCAACCAGATTGTCGAGGAGGGGATCAAGCAGTGGATCGGCCGTCGTCGGCATTCCCAACAACGCGAGATAGGCACTCCGATCGCGCGCCCACTCGGCTGGGGAGATGAGCATCTGATCGCGTGAGCGGAAACTCAGCGAATGGTCGATCCAGACGCGGCCATTTCGCAAGCTCCTGCGCAGCGACATCATGGTGCACGCCGCGAACGCCTGAAGGCCGAAGCGCGTGTCGACATCGTGCACGAGGTCGTGCCAGGCGGCGCCGACATCGGGTAGCGCGAAGTCGCGCGGCAACTCGGACGCATTCGCCGCCTGCAACTGGCGCCACGCAGCCAGTTGCTCGAAGCCCGGATCCTGTGCGCGACCGCCGAATTCCAGTGACTGCAGGCCGCCCAGATACGCTTTGATGCGCCGGTGATCGGTCGACAGCGTTTTCCGCACTTCGGAGGCAAAGCTCTTCGGTGTGGCATCGAGCACCTCACTCAGGAGGCGATCGGCTTCGGCGCACCGTGCATGGAACGGCCTGGCTGGATCGCGCAGGACATCACGGGCCAGACGTGTTTGGTCGCGCGCGACAGCGCCCGACTGCTCACGCGTCGTCTCCACCTTCTGCTTGGCTTTGCGAAACAGCTCTTGGCTGCGGCGCATGTTCTGCAGCACGGCGATATCCGTCAGTTCCAGAAGGCTCACTCGCAGGAAGCAGACCAGCTCGATCTCCTGGCGGGTTTCCTTCAGTTCGCGGTTCTTCGCCGGGCGTCGTGACTGCATCCGCTGGGCGTAGGCGTGCAGCTTGGGCAGGCTGACATCAGCGAGGGACCACTGGTGCACCCCCAATGACTTCAGGTAGCTGATCTTCTCCAAGGTCTCGGCAAGGGTCGTGGGTCCATGGGGCCCGGAGGGAGTCTTGAGCCATTCGAGATGGGAACAGCCAGCGTCGTGGCGCTGACTATGGGCTGATGCAAGGCAACGGCGCACGTCGCCAGGGGAGACCTCGCGGGCGATCGCGTTGCGGATGCGATCTTCAGTCGCAGCAAACGCACCGCGGGCCCAGTCCTGCAAACGACGCTCGCCTGGAATCAGGATGCGGTGGTCGTAGAGCCAGTGGCACGCGGACGTGACCAGTTCGTCCGGGTGCGCGGCCTCGGCGGCGTGGAGTGCCAGCATCGCTGTCAGCGAGGCTTCAGCGGCTCGATCGAGGTCACTCAGGCCAAGGTAGTCCCTGGCCCACTGCTGATGCTCGTACAGGGTGGGGCGGCGCTCGTAGAGACTGCGCAGGCTCGCGATGGTTAGCGGCGCCGCCTCCAGTGTGTCAGCCACGTACCGCAGCAGGTTGCGAGGCAGCACGGAGAAGCGATCCATTGGACGGCCGCATGCGCGCAAGAACAGCAGTTGCAGCGCGCCAGCGACGCGGCGGTCGGAGCGAAATCGCTCGCGGATCGCTTGAACATCGCCGTCTCCGAGCTCGAAAAAATGCCTGAGGTCGAAATCCGTCAGGCGAGCGGGCAGGTTCTCCAGACCGACAAAGCGATAGACGTAGGTGGACATGACCGACAAATCCAGACTGTCGGTGGGACTGTACATCGCAGCCGCCAGCCTCCATGAGCGACGCTCCAACGGCCGGAAACCCGCGCCAGCAAAGGCTTTCGGAGCGAACCGTATCAAACTACACGAAAAGGACGATCACCCCTTCCTGGACAACGGCACCTGGCCGCTGGACTCCAACCCGGTGGAAAACGCCATCAGGCCATTTGTAGTTGGTCGCCGCTCATGGCTATTTGCCGACACCGTTGGCGGTGCGAACGCCAGCGCGAATCTCTACTCGCTCATCGAGACGGCAAAGGCCAACAACGTCGAGCCGTATCGCTACCTCGTCGCCCTGTTCAAGAAGCTGCCGCTGGCGCAAACAGTCGACGACTACGAGGCGCTACTGCCCTGGAACATCGCGCTGCCAACCTCGTAGCTCAACCCCTGCACTTGATCTGCGTCGATGAACAGGACGCGGTTTATTGACCGCATACGGCTCAGCTTGTAGCGCAGATGCCAGCAAACGCATAGAACGATGATCCCTCGCTCGAAGTGCCGCCCCTTGAACAGATCGTCCATGCTCTGAAGCTTCTTCGCCAACGACCTGCCCGTAGTTCACAAAACGGGGAGACTATCCCGAGACACAGATTGCACCAGAACCGGGGCTTCGAGGGCCTGTCGACAGACCGCGCGCAGCTCAGGCGCCACGACCGTTAGAAACCCATCCACTGCGAGAGGCTCGCACGTAGTTGATGGGCGGCAGACCGGGCGGGCGGGTGCGCCTCCCGTTTCGCCGCCAGCCAATCCAGCACGTCGGCAACACGTGATGCCGTCTGGGGGTCGATGTCCGATCGCAGACGCCACTGGGCACTGACTTCACGCAGTTGGAGGCTGGTCAGTCGTGCGGGAGGCGGATCGATCGTGGACAACGCTTTGTTGGCCTGAGGCAAAGGGGCGCCGCTGGAGGGTGGCTCTCCGGCGAAGGCTCGCTTCTCTTGCACGACGATGCGGAACATGCACAGCATTGTTTCTGTGACTCAGTTGGCACGCCATCCCCAGAAGGGCGTATGCCTTGCGTGTGAAGGCCGGCGCCGGGACCGAACCGCTGACGCGATCCGATGCCAAGGTTTAGTTGGTGCTTGCCAGTGTTGCGGGGATCGCATGCAGCGTCGCCGGCGCCGCCCCAGCGAACAACTGTTATCGCTCCCGCCACTCCTTGAGGGCGACAAAGCCGGAATCGAGTGCCTCGTCATAGTCAGCACAGCGCTCCGTTGCTTCGGCAACGCATTCAGAAAGTTGACCGTTCCGCCGCGCCACCACCTTCCAAGCGAACTCGGTGGGTGCGAGTTGTTGGACAGTAACGGCCAGTTCTGGGGTGGACCATTTCGAGCAAGCGAATTGGGCGCGGTTCATGACGGCGATTGCAGCGAGGAACTTTTGATTACCGGGTTTTACCACCGGGCATCGAATACGGCACCCATCCGAACGCCGCAGTTTTACGCAGAATTCGTGAAGTAATGCACACGCATCACGCGACCAGTCAGTGAGAGCATCCAGAAGTTGGGGGTGTGCGGTGCAGCAAAGATATGGTCAGGGGCGGGCGTCGGCGAATTGCCTGGGCAAGACGTCTTATCCCTGAGCATCTGTTGCACCGCACACCCCAGGAAATGGATGCTCTCCTGGCGGTCCCGCGGGTGCTGAGCGCATGCGAGGGCGAGATCACCAGCATCTGCCAGGCGATGGTCTTGGAGCTCACCGAGCAGATCCAGACGCTGGAAGACCGCATCAAGCACACAGAGGTCTGGAGCAAGTCATTCATGAAGCGCTCGGCGCTGTGCAAGAAGATCGCCCTCGTCGGTGGCGTCGGGCCAATCACGGCAACCGCGATGGTCGCTGCGGTGGGCGAAGCCAAGGAGTTTCGAAACGGCCGACATCTATCGGCCTGGCTCGGACTGGTGCCGCGCCTTCGTCGGGCGGCAAATCACAGCTCAAAGGCATCAGCAAGAGGGGCGACACCTACCTTCGCACCCTGCTGATCCACGGTGCCCGATGCGTGCTTCGCTACGCGGTAGGCAAGACTGATGCGCAGAGTCGATCGCTGCACGACCTGATCGCCCGGCGTGGCTACAACCGCGCGGCGGTGGCGCTGGCCAACAAGAATACGCGCGTGATCCAGGCACTGCTGAGCAGCGACGTGCCCTACCGTCCAAGCGCCGCCGCGCACTGAGCGAGCGACCGCCAGCGAGCTCCACATTTCGTTCAGGGAGGACCTACCCCCCAGCACTGGTTTGCGAAGCTTTTGGAGGTGATGACAAAACTGGTTGGACCAACACCCTGAAGCCTGTCTCTGGTGCCGGCTGACCCTGGGGCTCAAGCCGCAGATTTGCTAAGGACGGGGGGTGCGGATCTCATCGAGGCTGCGGGCATGTTTCGACGTCGCCCACTGGCAAGCCGAATACATGCTGGCACGGGCGCGCTTGGATCGAAAAGCGCCGAGGGCATTTCGACCAAGCACCGAAAGCCGGTCAATTGGCGGGTTGCTTCTTGGCCGCCGCCTTGGCATCACGCGCGCCGACCCTGGCCTGTCCCGCATTCGCGGCCTTGCCCCCGCTAGCCTCAGGATTGAGTTCGGGACTGTTGGCTAAGTCGCCCACCGGCTTTTTCACCATGCCCTGGCTTTTGGCGTTGGCCCTATTCTGGGCTGCAGTTGCAGCCTTGCCGCCGCTGGCCTCAGGATTGAGTTCAGCGCTATTGGCTTGGTCGCCAGTCGGCTTCTTAACATTGCCTTGGGGGCGCGCTTCCACCCTGGCTTGGGCGCGATTTTGGGCCTTGCTGTTCGTCACAGGTTGTTGCTCCGAAGATGCTCCCGCCGGATTTTGAGCATAGGCGCCTGCCGCGAACAGGCCGGTGAGCATGACTGCGAGAATTTTGGTCATTGCGTATCCTTGGGAGTTGGAGGTTGATTCGCCTCGCCATCGGCAGATGGTTAGAGCAAAACGATGGCCTTGGGCCTCTGGTTGACAGGGATCCACGATGGCCCATCGACTAGTTGAATCCGCAACTGACATGCGAAGTTCCTCGCCTGCGTCTTCAGGGGCATCAGAATCAATCGAGCCATCGCCGATGGAGCAACATCAACGATGGCTCTGACCGAAGTGCCATCTGAGGATGGATGGGGAACGCCGGCTGCGGAAACTATCCGTGATAAGCAAGGGTAAGGCAAGCGTTTCAGCCTGGCCAGGCCCTTGGTAGCTCGGACCGGTGGGCCAACCAGCGTCAGATTGTCCCGCCGAAATTGATGGGGCGCATCGCGCCCACGCGTCTGGAGGGCATCAATCTGCGAGGCGTGTTCCGCTTCCCCGTCGATCGCTACGCCGCGCAGCTACTACCGTCACAAAGTGCAGGCAAAACAAGGGCCAGTGGCTGAAATCGGCCGCTGAACGATGCGCTTTCCGGGGCTATTCGAGGGGTAGCAGAAAATTGTGCAGCGACAAGGGGTAATCGGCTTTTTTGTGCAGATATACGCCTGCATCCCGGGTGGCCGGCGGGCGCCTGGCCGCGAGTTGATGGGCGGCGGATCCTCTCCAAGGAAGGGTTGGCCAGAGTCGGCTGACGTTTCGGCGATCCGGCAGCAGTTCCGTTACTCGCCTGTTCCGGTCGGTGGCACACTCCTTTTAAGAAGCGCCGCATCCAGCCTCTTGAGCAGAAAGTTCAGCATCTCCGGAAAATCTGCGAGCGGAACTCCGCGGTCTGCCATGGCATCGCGCGCCTGAAGAACAGCCTCGGTGTACCGCTCCAGCATTGCGCGCGCCATCGCTTCTGACATCACATAGGACCCGCCTGCAGCGATGCGCTCTGCATGAGCGAGGTAACTCTCATTGAGAGCGGCCGCATCGTAGGGGTCTACAAACCGGTTCACGATACCCATAGCCTTCCCTTGTTTGCAGGCTTGTCAGCTCGGCCGAGGCACCAACCTCTGGGCAGTATTTGGGGTAATCGTATTTTTTCGACAAATTGACACGGTCGCCCCGAAAAACGTCAACCACGACAAGCACTTGCAAAAGTGCCAGTCAAAGCAGGGCGGCGCGGTTGGTGCAGATTGACACGGTCACCGACCCGGTGTCCGGGGAGAAAGGCCCATGGCTCGCGCGGCAAGACAGTTCTCCTCCGGGCCCAGGTGATGGCTCAGAGTGCCGCCGTGCCCGAGCGACGCGCGACCAGCAAGTGCCCATATTTCTCGAGGTTGAACCGGTACGTCCCGCGGAAGTTGATGTGCGAGAAGTGCGCGGGTCCGATCCGGCGAAGCCAGTCGTCCTCCATCGGCGAGCCGGAGGCTCTGAGACGGGCAACAACGCAGTCCATGCGGCTGGTGTTCCAGGCGAGCACGTTGTTGGTGAGCAGCGCGTGCGCCCCGGAGATGGCCACCATCTCCTGCCTGCGCCGTCCTCGGTCGTGCGCTATCTGCCCGCCGTGGATTGCACGTTGGAGTTGATGCACCGATTCGCCGCGGCTGAGTAGCGCAAGCAGCTCGCGTCGAAAGTCGGTGATCGTCAGGTAGTCGCACAGGAACAGCGATGGCCGGCGCATCTGGACGTGTGCCGCATACGCATGCTGTTTGCTCAGGGCGATGGAATCCAACGCCCAGTTGTGCACGCCCAAGGCCTTGAGAGCGAGGATCTTCTCCAGGGTCTGCGCGGTCGTGGTCGGGGCGTGGCGCTCGGGCGGTGTCTTGAGCCACTCCAGATGGCTGCCTGAGGCCGCGGGGGAGGGCGCATAGGCCCAGTCGATCGCTTGGCGCAGCGCATCCTTCCCAATCGCCGCCTCGATCGTTGCGGCCATTGCCGCCTCCGTGGCATCGAACGCCTTGCGGGCCCAGTCGGCGATGCGGCGCGTGCCCGGAATGATGATTCGCCTGCCGTACAGCCAGATGCGTGCAGTTCGCATGAGATCGTCGGGGTGAGCGGCCTCGAGCGCGGCGACCGCGAGAACCTGTTCGATCTTCTGTCGCTGGACCTCATTCAGCTCGTTCAGGCCAAGATATGCGCGAGCCCAGGCTTGATGCTCGTACAGCGTCTGTCGACGTTCATAGAGCGACCAATCACACGCCTGGCCCGGATTCGCAAGTGCCTGTCGCATAACGATTTTTCGACCTCAAGCGCACCGATTTTCACGGAAAGTACATCCACCCCTGCTTCTGGCCAAGCGGCTCGAGCGAGGCCGCTTCGTGTGGCCGCAGGCCACGTCCGGCAGCGTGTCGCTCACGTCGGGGTCGATTTGATTTCGGTGCAAAAAGTGACGCATCGACCGACCAGCATTGACGCGGGTTCCGAGCTGCTGGCGCTCGCAAGTGCTTGTCACTGCACGACTTTCTGCTACCCCTCGAATAGCCCTGGAGAGCGCATCGTTCAGCGGCCGATTTCAGCCGCCGGCCCTTGTTTTGCCTGCACTTTGTGACGGTAGGAGTTGCGCGGCGTAGCGCTCGACGGGGAAGCGGAACACGCCTCGCAGATTGATGCCCTCCAGACGCGTGGGCGCGATGCGTCCCATCAATTCCGGCGGCACGATCTGGCGCCGGTTGGCCCAGCGGTCGACCACCGCCTGCATCTGCGCCGTGTTCCACGCCATCACGATGTTGGCCAGCAGGCTCAATGCGTCCGCTACGGCCTGCATCTCGTCGGTGCGCCGGGCCTGCGCCGGCGTGACGCGGCCGACATAAATCGCGCGCTTGAGCGCGTTGACCGACTCGCCTCGATTGAGCACCCGTCGCAGCTCGCGCCGGAAAGCGGCGTTGACAAAGTAGTCGGCCAGAAACACCGTCCTGAGCAGCTTGCCCAGTTGCACGCCGGCGTCATAGATCGGGTCTCCTCGGGCTGCCGAGCCGAATCTCGCCAACGCGGTCACTGCGCTGGCATGGCCCAGCATCACCGAGGCGGCCAAGTGAACCAGACTGTCCCAATGAGCTTCAATGAGCGTGGTGTCCACGCTGGCCTGACACACGGCGGCTATCTCGCGCGGAACCTTCGTGCCCCGCGGGACGAAGAGATGCCGTTGTTTAAGTTCCCTGAGCCTCGGACACAGGTCGAAGCCCAGAAGTCGGGACAGCGCCATCGCGAAGTCGGTGAAACCGTGCGTGTCGACAGCGAGCTGAGACGTCTCGATCCGTTCCTGTCGAATGACACCTTCGATGGCGGCGCCCGCCTGACGCTCATTGAGCACGATCGGCTGCGCGTGGAAGATTCCCCATCGGTCCTGCACGTGGCTGTACACGCCGATGGAAGCCACCTGGCGCCGCGGGTCCTGGCGTGCCTGCCACACGCGCCGACTGGTCTCCAGGCTCATCATGTCCGAAGAGGCCAGGTCGGTTCGGCCCCAGGTCGCCGCGATGGGGTGGCCCTGCATGAACTCCAGCACCGCCTGGCAGGCCCGTGCCAGGCGACGCTCGTCGCCGGCCCAGCGCATGGCCTGGCGGATGCTGGTGGCCGACAACTGCGGGATCATGCGCGCGCACTCGGCCGCCGTGAGGCTGGTGCCGTGTGCGAGGATGCCGGCATAGGTCATCAGCAGCTCCTGCCCCGTTCTCGGCTCGCGCCCGAGCATGATCCAGCTGAATCGCACCTGGGCGTCCACGGCCAGGATGACCTCGGGCAACTGTGCTTCACCGATGCGCTGATCGATCTGGCTGCGCAGCCTCACGACGTGGGGGTCATCTTCGTCCGCCGGCAACGACGCCAGATGCAGTTCGTCATCGACGCGCAGATCACCTGAACGCGTGGCGGCCGCGACCGCGTCGATGCCAATGAGCATGCGAGCAAGTAGCGGTACGAGGAACTCGCTAGCCTTAGCCGGCAGCTGCAACCTGGCGTAGTGCCTCGGCGCTTCGGCTTGCCAACGCTCCTCGGGCAGGAACAGACGCTCGCGACCGCGGAAGCTCAGTGAATGAGCTATCCAGACCGAGCCGTTGCGCACCGCCCGGCGCAGAGCAAGTAGGGTGGCGACCTCCAGCGCCCTGAAGGCGCGCTCGCGGTCGGCGTCGGCGATGGCTGCACGCCAGGCGGCTCCCAGTCGCGGGGTCGTGACTTCACTGGGAAGTCGCTTGATGCCAGTGGCATACCCGGCTCGGAGCTTGTTCAGCGCATCGAGTACCGGGTGCTCGCCGGTGGCTTGCCAAGGCAAGCGACTGACCCCCACCAGCAGCGAACGCACCGGCGCGATGGCATCGATCAGGCGTTGCCGGATGACTGACGCTCGACTCGGCGGGCGCCGAGCGCACTTGGCAGCGACGATCTCGCGCAGGCGAGAGCGCAGTTCGGTATCTGGCACGACGTCATGGCCTGCGAGCTCGGAGAGCTCCAGCAGCAGTTCCTGGTACTGCTGCGCCCAATCCACGGACGCGACACCATCAGCACAGTGGTGCCACAGGTCGGCCACGCGGCGTTGGAACATGAAGATGATCTGGTCGGTCACCGTGAGCAGGCAGTAGCGCAGGAAGCAGCTGAGCTCCAGCGTGCGGGCCGGCTCCTTGATCCTGGCACTGACCGATGGGGGCCGCCCGGCCATGCGCCGGGCGTAGCGGCGCACCAGCACATCGTTGAGATCCCCCAGATGTCGATCGATGCCGAGGTCAGTCAGGAACGCGATCCTTTCCAAGACCTCGGTGATCTGACGCGTCGAGTGCCGTGCCGGCGCGCTCCACAGCCAACTCTGGCAGTGTTCACCGTCCGGACGCGGCGTGTTCAACGCCAATATCCAGCGCTTGCGAGTCTCGGCAGGCACTGTGGTCACGATGAACTGGCCGGTCGATGCTTCCAGTTCGAGCAGGGCGGCCGCCACCATGGCGCGGATCACGCGGTCGTGCACGATGAGCAGGCGATGGTCGTAGAGCCACTGCCTGGCAAGGACCAGGAGCCGCTCGCGGTCTGAGCAATGCGCAACTTCGTCGCGCAGGACCCGTACCAACGCTCGGCGCTGATGCTCGGTCATCCACTTGAATCCCAGGCATTCGCAGGCTTGGTGCTGGTGATCGAACAGGGTGCGTCCGCGGGCGTACAGCGCGCGCAGAGACACCAGATCCGGCGCGGCGATGTCCAGCTCTCGGCCAAGGTGGTGAAGCAGGGCAGGGGGGACGATCCGCACGCTGTTCAGTGGCCGTCCGGTCATGCGGGCGAAGCCGATGTGCAGCGCCAAGCCCAGCTTCAGGCTGTCGCTACGCCTTCGCCCGATCAAGTCGAGCTCTGTGCGGCTGAAGCTGAAGAACGTCTGCAGCTCGAACTCGCTGAGCTCGCCGGGCATGTCGCGCAGGCCCAGGTAGGACGTCTGCCAGCCTTGCATCGCCGCGCTCCTTCGCTGTTCAGGGGGCCGCAGACGATACGCCGCAAAGAAGTGAACAGCAATGCTCGCGAAATCAACAACTTAGCAAACCGACCCCGCGCCGTTGCTGGAGTTGCGAACCGTCACTTTTGACACCGAAAACAAATCGACCCCGTCATGGTGGCATCACTCGCACTTGCCGGCCCGCGGAGGTCCCTTCGTATTCATTGCTTACGAATTGACTGCAAAGGCGAGCTTTAGAGACCCCTGGAAGCGCGGCCATGTTGCAACGTGATGGCGGACGCCTCGCAGTTGAAACCCGGCCCGTCCCGTGTGCAAAACCGTCACTGATGGTCGCAAACGCGGATGACGTTGCTCGGCGCGATACCGTTTAGTCCGGCGTCAAACATCAAGCGGTAGGCGCGCTGCGCGAAGTAGAGCATCGTGCTGCGGCTCGGATGACGGGACATCACTTCGTCGCCCGCCAAATCTCGATCGCGGATGTGGAACTCGGGTTCTGGAATGAACAGGCGATCCATCGGCTCGTCGGGGCCAGCCCTGACGGCACCGCAGGTAGCGCAGAACGACACGTCGCCGGCGTGCAAGTCGCATGGAGTCAGGATGGCCCGTCGAGCGCCGATCTGGAACGCCCGGGTTGAGTGCATTCCCGTTTCCGCCTGCAACACCGGCCTCACCTCGAGGCCCTGCACGTCGCCGCGCCGCAGCGTCGACAACAGTCGCGCGGACACCAGGACGCGCCCCGCCGGCAGCGCGACGACGTCCCAGCCACCGTACGGCATCTCGGCAGCGAGACAGGCGTCGTCGAGCAGCGATTCCCTGATCGCGAAGGGGGCGCATTGAGTCGCGTCAAAGGTCGAATGGTTACCGCACGCGGGACACGGCGTTGGCGGTCCGAGCGCCGCGCCCGCGTTCACGACGAACGGCCGCTCGGGGCGATCGAGCACCGCTCCGAAGATTTGAACGAATGGCACTTCGAGATAGTCTCGTTCGTCGTAGAGGCGACGCGAGGCTCCGTAGGCGTCGACTCCGACCTCCCGGCGCATTTTCTCCAGCAGTACGGTGAAGTCTTCGATCTCCATCGGCGCGCTGTCAGGCAGGTTGATCTGCATCATCAGTCCCGAGACCTCAGACATAGCGTGTACGTGGGATTGATTCCAGTCATCGGCTAGGCGCCTGAGCGTCGACCACGCAGTCTCGGTCGGACGTCGGGGAAAGAGCTTGATGTCGGACTCGACCTTCATGGCGGATTATCCCCGCCGAGGCCGAAGAAGGAGCCGCCGATTCCCGCCAAGTAGACCGAGGGCGGGATGCCGGGATCGCAGTTCGTGAAGGAGAAGCCGGCGTAGAAGGCTGTCAACGCGGCAAGCATCTGGCGTCGCAGCGCGCGTTCCGTTCTTAAACGCGCGATGAAAGCCCCATTGGTGGTCGTGTGCGGGGTGAGCCCATCCTTGGCGAACCCCAACAGCAGATAACTGTCGAGTGCCGGCTGCATGAGCGAAAGGTGAGCGGAGCCTTGCACGGCCATTAGCGGCTGAGTCTCGGTGCCGCCCGCGTATTCGGGCCACGAGTGATGCGCGTGGTACGTGTAGTCGTATGCTTGAAAGCGCACTCTGAGCGCGCCTGGCTGTGATTTCGATGTCGCGACCGTCGGATCCCAGTAGAGCGGCTTCTGGATCTTGTCCTTCTCCTTGTCCTTCTCCTTGTCCTTGTCCTTCTCCTTGTCCTTCTCCTTGTCCTTCTCCTTGTCCTCCTCCTTGGGTTTCGACGCCTCGCTGATCGCTTCAACGATGACTATGATCAAGAGGATGATCACAGCGATAAGGAGTAACAGTTCGCCGACCGTCAGGCCAACGACGGCTGCGAGGCCGACGAGAAGTTCTCCAAGGACTTTGAGAAAGCCGCCACTAGCGGGGCCGACGAGGGGAAGAGGCGGCGCGGCCCCGATGGCATTGAGCCGACCGATCTGCACATTGAGCGAGCCGATCTGTGAGTCGGAGACGGAAAGTGAGTCTGGGTCGACCTTTCGAAGCTTCACGCGCGCCGCGTCGATCCTGGCCAGCAGATTCGCGCGCGTCTTCTCTGGATCAGCGCTCATCACACCTGCGGCGCCGCTGACCGTGGCGCCGATCATCTGCCCGGCGTTCGACACCCCAGCGACGACCGACGAAACGCCACTCACGATGCCTTTCCCGACAGACTGAGCGCCCTCAGCGATTGACTGGACCCCGCCTTGAATCGCATTTCCGACTGCGTTCGCCCGGCTCGAGACCGCTTCACCGACGGCCTCAACGCCGGACGCGACGGACGAGCCCACCACCTGCGCGCCCCGATCGAGGCTCGATTCCACGCTCGACACGGCATCGGTCACGTCGTCCCACGACAGTCGCTGGACGAGCGTGTGCCCGGCCGTTCGTTGGACGTTGCTGGTGTTCGCCCGGCCCTCGTTCGCGCCGGCGCGGCGCATCAGTTCACCGACATAGCGGTTGCCGAGCGTCCTCTGCAGATTCAGCAGCGGAGCGTGTAGCGATGGCCGGCCGGCGCCGGGCGCGCGATTGACGTGCACGGCGGACGGCGCGCGACCTAGCCGACACGACACGACGCCGGTGTCGACCTTCTCTGACGCGCTGCGCGCCTTGTCTGGAACGCCAACCGGGTGAGCTGGGCCGGCGAGGGGCGAGACTCGACTTAGCTCCGTGTGCTCCGCCATCCGCTCCTCCTACCGCGAGCCGAACGTACCTGCAAAAGAGCGAGCACGCCCCGCGAGCAACTACTTCTACCGCGCGGCCGCGCCATCGTCAACGAGCGCGCCCCTCAACTTTGATGATCCTCCCGAAGTGGCGCGGCGTTTGGCTTCTCTGGTGATGATCTCGTCCAGAGTGCCGACATCGTTGAATGGCTCGTCGAAGATCACGCCGACATGTAGCGCGTTTAGACATGATGGTCGCCGCCTGCCTACTGGGCGGCGACCATCATGTCTAAGGTCGACCTCCTGTGAGCATCACACTCGATGGCTACGCCGCGTCGCATCGCGCGGTGCCGGACTTGTCCGAGCAGAGCCCTCACTGGAAAGACACGCGACTACGAGCGTCGCGCTACTTGAACAACATGGCCGAGCAGGACCATCGAAGCGTGAAGTCGCGCATCCGGCCCATGTTCGGTTCCAAGATCTTCGATCGCGCGGCAGTGACGATCGCCGGCGTCGAGCTGCTGCATCGCATCCGCAACGGACAGTTCAACCTGGGCCGACTGCGCACTGCGGGCCAAGCCGCGCCCGCAATCTGGAACGCGGTGCTTTCAGCTTGACCGCCGCAACGTGCTCACGAACCCGTTCGGCCGCGCCGAAAATATGCACCCAGCCCGACCGCCGACCTTGAAGGCGGACCACACGTAACCATCAGGCATGGTGCCACAGCGGTCAACCTCTGTCGGCCGAGTTGAGCGGACGGAATTTTTGCGGAGCACAGGGGTTGCCCCTCGCCGGGTGGATGCGCAGATTCCGCGACATCCATAGACTGGAGTGCCATGGACGTAGGAGATGATGATGTTGACAGGACCTTCAAAGCCGTTACGCCGATCTCTGCCCTGGGCAACAGTCGCACTTGTCGTCGCCTTCGGCACGAATTCGCCTACGGCCGATGCTCAGGATGCTTGTGCCTACGGCCCAGATAGCTGCGTGCAAGGGTATGTATGGCGAGAAGCCGACGGGCGCGACCACGTCTGCGTCACGCCGGAAATCCGCGCCCAGACGGCGGCAGAGAACAGCGCGGCGCCGACGCGCGTGGATGGTTCCGGTGCATACGGCCCGAACGGCTGCATGCGAGGCTTCGTCTGGCGGGAAGCGTTCCCAAACGATGTGGTCTGCGTCATACCCGAGTCGCGTGCGCGAGCCGCGAGCGACAATGCTCAGGCGGCTGGGCGTCGGGCCTGCCGCCAGTAGGCGCCTATGGATGGTGCTCTCCAGAGGATGGCGGGGTGGCATGGCCGCGTAACCAACCCCATCGCCGCGCTCTGAACAAGGCGATAGGTGGAAACGCTGCATCATGAGCGTTCCCGAGGACGGGCCTGCAAGGAGAGCGGACCATGCGCAGAAGACCACGGCGCAACCACTCGACTGCGTTCAAGGCCAAGGTGACCCTGGAAGCCATCCGGGGTGACAAGACCTTGGCGGAGCTGGCGAAGATTCACGACGTGCATCCGAACCAGATCACCGATTGGAAGTCGCAGTTGCTTGAACGAGCGGCCAGCGTCTTCGGCGCCGCGTCGCCAGGCGAGCCGGCTGTGGACTTGAAGGCGCTGCACGCGAAGATCGGGCAGCTGGAGTGCGCCGGCAAGGCACTCGACGCGCCAGATCACCGAGGTCCTGGAAAGGATCGCGTTCCTGACTGGCCTCGGCATCGATCGACATCTGGGGGATCTCAACGATGTGCTGGTGCGCCGCTACGCCCGGCGCATGGCCGGACGGCCCCCATCGGTCAGTGCCAGGATCAAGGAGCCGGCCCGCACGCTCGTAGAAGAAGGTAAATCTGGGTCTTCCGCACTTTGTGTGACGCGGAGGTGGCGGTGTGCATCGGTGAAGAATATTAGAAGGGCTCGGGTCTGCGTACTGGCACGGACCGGTGTTGGCTTTCCAATCCGAAGCGCAGGCGGTTCGTGCAAAGTCGCCACCTTCATCGATGGGCTGCGGTCGACCGCGACTTTGATGCGTGCGTTCGTGCGTCAGTTCGGGCGCAAAACTCGCAGCCGTAGCAACTCGATGCTTGCTCGCCCGTACATCTGGCGCTTGAGGTACTTCAAGCGGTTGACATGGCCCTCCGTCTGGCCATTGCTCCATGGCAGCATGAAGGCCGCCCGCACGGCGGCCAGGTCGTTGCGCAAGCTCTTCGCGAAACTTCGCATCTCGGGCGCGCTGCACTTCGACAAACGCTCAAGCCAACGATCGAACTCCCGGGGACGCCGCCGGTGCATGAGTCCGAGGAACTCACGCGCAAGGCTGCGCACCTCCGCGACCACGGGTTCGATCTTGCACAGCGCCTGGACGAACCGTTCGTGGTCGACATGCTTGGGCTCGTTAACGGCAATCTTTCTCCATCGCACCAGCCAGCGCCGGGCCGACGGACACGGCAGGGTGCGCACAGGAGAGATAGCCGACACAGGCTTGCCCTGCGGGGACAGCAGGCGCGCGATGCAGCCGTGCACAGTGGCGCGACAGCCGGTATAGCCCCGCTGCCGGACTTCCTGCCAGATCAGCTTCGGACAGTGGCAGCCTTGGGCAATCCGGTCCTCGATATAGCGCCGGTGGGCATCCAACGGCGTTGGACCTCGCGCCCTCGGTGCGCGCTCCGGAAAGGCGCTGCTGGTGACGAAATTGCGCACGGTTCGATAGTCGATCGACAGTTCGCGCGCGATGCCTTTGACGGTGCCGCGCCCTGGCTGCGCAGCGCCGTCACCTTCTCGTACAACGCCAAGCGCTTGGAGCGACGGTCATCGCTCAGGCGCTGCCATGCGCGAAGTCCAGCGCCTCGCGACAACCCCTGGCGCCCCAGAGTCGCACCGCCCACGGTGACCTGCTGCGCGGCGTGGCGCAGTTGCGGTCCCAGTCGATGCAGCATTCTTTCGACGTTGTCGCGCAGATTGCTCAGCAGATGCCAGCGGTCAGAGACCTGGATGGCCGCCGGCAGTGCAGTGTCTGCAGCCTCGGAGTAGGCCCCGGCCCGATCCCGGGCGACGACCCGGATGGAGGGATTGGCACGCAACCAGGCCGCCACTGAAGTCGCTTCCCGGCCCGCGAATACCTCGATCGGCTCGCGACGCTCCAGATCCACGACGATGGTCCCGTAGTGGTGGCCCTTTGCAATCGCCCAGTCGTCGATGCCGACGATTCGAGGGACGTGCTTGCGTCGGGTGAATGCCGAGCGGCGCAGCTCCCGCAACACGGTGTCAGCGCCGGTGCTCAAGCCCAGCTCGGCGGCGAGCCGCGTGGCCGCCTCTCCGCCCAGGGCGTGACCCAGTGCATGCAAGGCCCGAGCATGTGACCGGGTGCGACGTTGATGTCGCCCCGCCAACGCGTGGATATCCTCGGCAAATGTTCGGCGCGCACAGTCAGCGTTCAGGCACTTGAAGCGCCGCGTTTCGACGGAGAGCACGACCTGCTCGTCGAGGACGGGACGCTCAGCCAATCGACGGAAATAGCTTCCGTGCAGACGACCGCTCCAGCACCGGCAGGCCGGACATGGCGCGGCACGCACGATACTGCGGGCTTGCACTACCAGCGACCCCTGCCGCTCGATGCAGCCGACGACGCGCTTGCCCACCCGAGCGAGAACGCGATCGATTGCACCGATACCACTGGTCATCTTGCCCAGAGATGAGGTCGACCGGAGACGCAATCAAGCCCTCCGACTTGGGCGTCACACAAAGTGCGGAAGACCCGTAAAAATGTGCTAAACAAGTAGTAAAGTTGTGCTCGCTCCCTATTTCTGCGTGTGGAACCACCGAAGCCCGTTCAACGCAGCAACTCCGGCAGAAGCGCAACGACTCCAGCTCGACGGATCATGTCCGCCACGATCAAGCGACTTTGGCGCTCGATGAGCGCCATCGACCGCGGCAACACCGAGATGATCTCGCGCGGGTGATCGACTTGCCGGCTCAGTTCGAAGCCCGCTAACCACCGCACGATACCGGTCGGCGGATGCAGCGGCTTGCACTCGAGGGCGCCAGGATGTCAGCAGCCCCACCAGTGCATCGCCGCAAGCAACCACGCCGCAGCGTCGGCATGGGCAGAAGCCACTCTGATGGTCGCGCTCTGCAATTCGAACCGGCGTGCCGACCGTCTGATCGCCCGTCGATGCGAGTGCGACAGACGTGCCCGAGCCCTGCGCAGCAGCAGCCGCATGAGTCGCTCGCAGTCGCCAAGCAACTCCTGCGATGCATTTGGTGAAGAGACGGGCAGGGCGGCTGTTCGCAGGATCGTCTGCTCCTGCGAGGTCCTAGCCTTTCGCCTCGACAGCCGCGGCAGGCGGCGCCACTTTCCAAGGAGCTTGTCGCGATCGCTCATCGTCGACTGTGCGTGCGTGGGGCCGCTACGCGCGGCCGCGACACAATCGATGACTATCTGGATCGCCTAGATAGCGCGCATAGCGCCCCTGGGCAGCGGCAGGATGCCTATCCTGTCATGGTGACTGCGCGCGAGCGCGCTTCACCAATTTTGGGGAAGCGCGGCAGGGTGCAGTCGTGAATACTCAACTAGCATTGCGGCGCCTCGCCCGACAAGCTCGTCGTCCAACACCAAGGCGATGTGGACCACTCGGACTTCGCGTGTCTGCGAGGAGGCGATGGGGGACTTCGACGTATTCCTGAGCTACCACTGGCGCGACCACGCGGCGGTGGAGGGGTTGGCGCAGCGGCTGCGCGGCGCGGGGCTGCATGTCTTCCTCGATCGCTGGTACCTGGCGCCGGGTACGACTTGGATGCGCACCCTGGAGGACACCCTGGCCGGCTGTCGAGCCGTGGCCATCTGCATCGGCAGCGAGATGGGTTCTTGGCAGCAACGCGAGGCAGATGCCGCGCTGGACCGCCAAGTGAATGACAAGCGCGACGGTAAGGTCTTCCCGGTCATTCCGGTCCTGCTGCCGGGCGCCGAGGCCCCGCTGGGCTTTCTGCGCCAGAACACCTGGGTCGATCTGGGCGAGCGCACCGACGATCCGCAGCGTCTCGCGATTCTGGCCAAGGCCATTCGAGGCGAGCCTCCGGGGCCGGAGTTGCAAGCCGCCGCTGCCCAGTCGATGGCGCTCGTCTGCCCGTACCGCGGCCTGAACTACTTCCGCGAGGAGGACGCAGCGTTCTTCTTCGGTCGTGAAGCGGCCACTGCTCAGTTGGTCGAAGCAGTAGGCAGCCACAGACTGGTTGCCGTGGTGGGAGCGTCTGGCAGCGGCAAGTCGTCGGTGGTGCGCGCCGGGCTGGTGCCGGCGCTTCGCGAACGACGCGAGGACGCCTGGGAGATCGTCACGTTGGTTCCCAACGATCGGCCGTTGTACAACCTGTCGGCCGCCATGCTGCCACTGCTTGAGCCCGGGATGAGCGAAGTTGATCGCCTTGGCGAGACGCAGAAGCTCGCCGACCAGTTCATGGCCGGCCGCACCCGGCTGCGCGATGTGGTTCGGCGCGTGCTTGAACTGCAGCCGGGCACGCAGCGCCTGCTGCTGGTGGTGGACCAATGGGAAGAACTCTTCACGCTGACCGAGAACGCCGATCAGCGCCAGTGCTTCATCGACAATCTGCTCGAAGCCACGCTTGCCTCGGCGCTGAACGTGGTGCTGACGCTGCGCGGCGATTACTTCGGCCGCGCGGTGACCAGCCAGCGCGAACTCTCGGACCGGCTGCAGGGCGCGCAGGTCAACCTCGGGCCGATGACGGAAGAAGAACTGCGCTGCGCCGTCGTCAAGCCGGCCAAGCAGGTGGGGCTGGAGTTCGAGACCAACCTGGTGGAGCTGATTCTTGAGCACGCAGTGGGCGAGCCGGGCCACCTGCCGTTGCTGGAGTTCGTGCTGCGCGAGCTGTGGGAGAAGCGCCAAGGGGGTGTGATGCACCGCGCGGCCTACGACGCCATGGGCCAACTCGAAGGTGCCATCGCCAAGCGCGCCGACGCACTCTACGAGGAACTGACGCGCAGCGACCCCCAGGCCGAGCAGCGCATCCGCTCCATCGTCCTGCGGTTGGTGCGCCCCGGGGAGGGCGAACTGGATACTCGCCGTCGCGTGTTGCTGGAGGATTTCGATGCACCGACGACCAAGCTGGTGGAGCAACTAGCGACTGCGCGGCTCTTGGTCAGCTCAGCAGATGTTGGCGGGCAATCACGAACCGTCGAAGTCGCCCACGAGGCGCTGATCGCCCGCTGGAAGCGGCTGCGTGAGTGGGTGGATGGCGACCGACAATTCCTGGCTTGGCGCCAGCGCCTGGACGATGACGTCGCCGAATGGCAAAGGCAGAAACGCTCGAGCGGCCTGCTGTTGCAGGGGCTTCGCCTGGCGGAGGCGCGGGACTGGATGAAGCGCCGGCGCGAGGACCTCTCCAAGCGGGAATGTGCCTATATAAGGGCAAGTGCCCTGCGTCGAAAGCTGGTTGTTTCCACCCTTTCGACGGCCGCCGGCATTGCCGCCGTGGCCGTGCTGGGCTTCGGGTTCTATGCCAACCAGGAACGACACCGCGCCGACGAGGCACGCAACCGGGCGGAAGGTCTAGTCGACTACATGGTGTTCGACTTGCGGGACATTCTTGCTCCGGTTGGCCGCCTGGACCTGATGACCGGAATCAACGAGCGCGTGAACGCCTACTACGAGCAGCTCGGGGCTGCGGCTTCGTTGGAGGTGTCGCATCGCCGCGCAGCGGCCCTGGACAACCAAGGCGATACGCTGCTCGCACTGGGTCAGCTCGACGCCGCGCGCAAGGCCTACGAGCAGGCGCTGCTGATTCGCGAGCGGCTGACCAAGGCCGACGCTTCCGACGCCCGGTGGCAGCGCGATCTCTCTGTCAGCTACAGCAAGCTCGGCGACGTGGCGGCGGCTACGGGTCAGCTCGACGCCGCGCGAAAAGCCTATGAGCAGGCGCGGGGGACTGCCGAACGGCTAGCTAAGGCCGATCCATCCAACACCGAGTGGCAGCGCGTTCTCTCGGTCAGCAACAGCAAGCTCGGCGACGTGGCGGTGGCCACGGGCCAGCTCGACGCTGCGCGAAAAGCCTACGAGCACGTTCTGGCCACCATCGAGCGGCTGGCCAAGGCCGATCCCTCCAGCACCGAGTGGCAGCGCGATCTATCGGTCAGCTACGAGAGGCTCTGCGACGTCGAGGTGGCGTCGGGCCGGCTCGACGCTGCGCGCAAGGCCTGCGAGCAGGCGCTTGCGATTGCCGAGCAGTTGGCCAAGGCCGATGCCTCCAACACGCAGTGGCAGAGCGATCTCTCAATCAGCTACGACAAGCTCGGCGGAGTGGAAGTGGCAGCGGGCCGGCTCGACGCCGCGCGCAAGGTTTACGAGCAGGCGCTGGCGACTCGCGAGCTGCTGGCCAAGACCGATCCCTCTAACACCGAGTGGCAACGCGATCTCTTGATCAGCTACAACAATCTCGGCGATGTGGCGGTGGCCACAGGCCAGCGCCGCGTCGCGCGCAACGCCTACGAGCAGGCGCTGGCGATTGCCGAGCGGCTGGCCACGGCCGATGCATCCAACACCCAGTGGCAGCGCGATCTCTCGGTCAGCTACGACAAGCTCGGCGACGTGGAAATGGCCGCTAGACAGCTCGACGCCGCGCGCAAGGCTTACGAGCGGGCGCTGGCGATTAAAGAGCTGCTGGCCACGGCTGATTCCTCAAACACCCGGTGGCAGCGCGATCTCTCGGTCAGCTACGAGAACCTCGGCAACGTCGAGGTGGCCGCGGGCCACCTCGACGCCGCGCTCAAGGCCTACGAGCGGATGCTGTCGATTGCCGAGCGCCTGGCCAAGGCCGATCCCTCCAACACCGAGTGGCAGCGGGATCTCTCAGTCAGTTACAGCAGGCTCGGCAACCTGGAGCTGGCCGCGGGCCAGCTCGACGCCGCGCGCGGGGCTTACGAGCGAATGCTGTTGATTGCCGAGCGGCTGGCCAAAGCCGATCCCTCCAACGCTGAGTGGCAGCACGATCTCTGCGTAAGCTACAGCAAGCTTGGCGCGGTGAGCCGCAGGCAAGGCAAGACCAGGGAAGCCTTCGACCAATTCGAGCAAGGTCGCGGCATAGTCGAGCAACTCGTGATGCAGGATCCGACCAACGCCACCTGGAGGAAAGATCTTGACTTCCTGCAGGCGCGAATTAACGAGTTGCGCGGGGAGGTGTCGGGCCGGCGATGAATTGAAACGGAGGACCGATTTCGGGTCCCTGACTAGGCATCGGCCTATTGGCCGAATCCAAACGATCTGTGTGCGGTTGGCCTTCGGCTCACTATGCTCGCCCCGCGAGGTCAGCTCGATTGGAGGGATCGTGAACCAAGCAACCGGCACAGTCGCAGCTCTGGATCAGCCGTTCAAGATTCCCGGCGGGGTGAGGAGCCACGCGGCGTGGCAGTGTGTACCGGCAGCGGGCGAGTCCCCGGCTACAACGCGGCGCCTATGGAGCGGTGGTCCGCCGAGTAAGCCTCCGACAGCATCGCTACACGACGGAAGGTCGTTCGATGAAAAGCAACTACGGCGACAAGCTCGTCCTATTCCTAAGCCATTCGGGCGCTGATTCGGATGCGGCGCTCAGACTCGCTTCGCGCCTGGAGGACACTCCCGCGCTGCGTGATCGCGGGCTCACGATCTGGATCGACAAACGGCATCTCGTACCTGGGCGCGATTGGCAGATGCAGCTCGAGGTGGCGATCCAGGACGCCCATGGTTTTCTCATCTACATCGGCTCGCGGGGCACCGTCAACTGGGTGGAGCGGGAGGTGAGACTGGCTTTGAGTAGGGCAGCTAGCGATCCCGGATACCTCTTTATCCCGATAGTCAGTTCGGAATGTGGGACGTTTGAGGAGGCGCATCTCCCTGCTTTTGCCGGTCTATATCATGCCGCGCGACAGGTCGAGAGCGACCCTATCGAGTTTACAAAATTGGTCAGGGCGCTATTGGGAGATCACGATTCGCTCCAGGCCGTCCGTTTGGTCGAAACGCCCTACATTGGACTGCGAAGCTTCGACATGGCGCATGCGCACCTGTTCTTCGGTCGTGAAAAGGAAATTGTCCGCGTGCTAGAGGAGTTGAGGCACGGCTCGCTGTTGATGGTGGCGGGGGACAGCGGTTCCGGCAAGTCGTCGCTCATCAAGGCGGGCGTGATCCCGCGTTTCCTCGGCGGAGCCCTGGAGGACCATGCGCGAGATCTCCCCGATGAGCGCGCATGGGTGTGCATCGAGATGCGGCCCGGTTCCCCGTCGCGTGATCCATTTGAAAATCTGGCGCACGCAGTCTACAAGACGGCACGTGCGACAGGGGCGTCGCACAGCGATGGCGACAGCATGCGCAACTTGGTTCGTTCACAAGATGTCTTCCGGATCGGCGACGCGCTGCGAGACGCCGTGCCCTCCAACGCCTCGATCCTCCTGTACGTCGACCAATTCGAGGAACTCCTGACCCTTTGTCCGACCGAGCGCCGAACACCATTCTTGGACGTGATCTGTGCTATGGCATCTGAGGGAGACCCAGCCCTGGCAAAGGTGCTCATGTCCATGCGCTGGGACTACTACAACCTGTGTTCCCAGTACCCAACCTTTTTCAAAGCTATAGAGCAGGCCAAGCACCCCATCGCCCCGATGGAACGCGGCCAATTGATTCGCTGCATCGTCGAACCGCTGAAGCTCGCGGGACAGGACGCCGCAATAGCGCAGCGGTTCGGCGAGCGGGTCTTGCATGACGTTTCCGGCGAACCGAGAGATCTTGCATTGCTGCAGATGGCCATGAAGCAGACTTGGCGGGGGCTACGCGACCATGGGGGCGACCTTCATGCGGCATACGAGGCAGCGGGGCTGGTATCGGGCGCGCTCGCCAAGGAAGCCGAACGGGTCTATGAAAAGGTGCTCAATGACCACGAGCGGCGCGAGGTCGAGCCGCTGCTATTGCGCCTCGTTCGCCTCGGGGACACCGGCGGCGTCACGCGGAGGGTCGTTGTGGCCGAGGACTTGTCCGGTGCAGCGCTTGCGGTGGCGCGTAAGCTGGCCACTGAGGAGGGGGGGCGACTCCTACAGGTGCGGGCGCGCCCGGAAGAAGAGCGCGTGAATAACGGCGAAGTGGAGCCCCGCGTGACCGTCGAGCTATCCCACGAAAAGTTAGCGACCCAGTGGCCCCGCTACCAGGGCTGGCTCCAAGATGCGGCGCACGACAAGCGCATCCACGATGCCCTCGTCAGCAGGTCACGTCGCTGGGAAGATGCTCCTGCAAGGGAGCGGAGCAAGCATCTGCTCACCGGCGCCGATTTGGAGCAGTGCGGTGCGCTCGCCGGGAGTCGGCCCACGTGGCTTTCGGAGTCCGAGCGTGCATTTGTGGAAGAGAGTCGCGCGGCGCACGAATGGCAAATCAGACGGGAGCAAAAATCGACCCTGTTGATCCGCCTCTGGAGTTGGCTCTCCGTCGTACTGGCCGTTGGGGCGGTCGGGTTCGCGGTCTGGGCTTTCAACTCGTCGCAGGAAGCGGCGGAGCGCCTAGCGGATCTCGCCTGGACGAATGCCGTGATGCATCGCGACTTGCTTCACCATCCGCTGCATGCCCGCCACTACGCGGCGGAGGTCGCGGCCAGGACTCGCGACACCGTGCGCGCGCAGAACGCGGCTTACGCTGCGCAGTTCTCCACTTTCCTGCCCTATCGCCTCGTGGCAGTGCTCGGCCATGGCGCGAGTATCGGTGCTCGGTTCGACAAGGACGGTGCGCGAGTGCTGACCTGGAGCGACGACGGGACGGCGAGGGTGTGGGAAGCGGCCACGGGCAAGGCGCTGGGCGAGCCGATGAAGCACGCAAAGGAGGTGTCGGGCGCGACCTTCGACAAGGGCGGTGCGCGGGTGCTGACCTGGAGCGACGCCGAGGCTCGGGTGTGGGACGCGGCCACGGGTAGGGCGTTGGGCGAGTCGATGAAGCACGCAAAGGAGGTATCGAACGCGGACTTCGACAAGGGCGGTGCACGGGTGCTGACTTGGAGCTCGTGGGACGGGACGGCGAGGGTGTGGGAGGCGGCCACGGGCAGGGCGCTGAGCGACCCGATGAAGCACGCGGGGGGAGTAGCTGGCGCGACCTTCGACAAGGACGGTGCGCAGGTGCTGACCCGGGCCTCCAGCGAGGCGCGGGTGTGGAATGCGGACACGGGCAAGGCGCTGGGCGAGCCGATGAAACACGCAGGGGCAGTACGGGGCGCGATCTTCGACAAGGACGGTGCGCGGGTGCTGACTTGGAGCGACGACGAGACCGCGAGGGTGTGGAAAGCGGCCACTGGCAAGGCACAGGGCGAGCCGATGAAACACGCAAGGGCAGTACGGGGCGCGATCTTCGACAAGGACGGTGCGCGGGTGCTGACCTGGAGCTACGACGGCACGGCACGGGTGTGGGAGACGGCCACTGGCAAGGCGCTGGGCAAGCCGATGGAGCACGCAAGGGAGGTATCGGGCGCGATCTTCGACAAGGACAGTGCGCGGGTGCTGACTTGGAGCAGAGACGGGACGGCGCGGGTGTGGGAAGCGGCCACGGGCAAGGCGCTGGGCGAGCCGATGAAGCACGCAAAGGAGGTATCAGGCGCGATCTTCGACAAGGACAGTGCGCGGGTGCTGACCTGGAGCCAAGATGGGACGGCGCGGGTGTGGGAAGCGGCCACGGGCAAGGCGCTGGGTGAGCCGATGGAGCACGCATCGGAAGTATGGGGCGCAATCTTCGACAAGGACAGTGCGCGGGTGCTGACCTGGAGCCAAGATGGGACGGCGCGGGTGTGGGAAGCGGCCACAGGCAAGGCGCTGAGCGACCCGATGAAGCACGCAAAGCTGGTATGGAAGGCAGAGTTCGACAAGGACGGCCTGCGGGTGCTGACTTGGAGTGATGACGGGACGGCGCGGGTGTGGGAGGCGGCCAATTTCGAGCCGATGAAACACGCAAAGGCAGTATTGGGCGCGGAGTTCGACAAGGACGGTGCAAGGGTGTTGACCTGGAGCAAAGACGGGACGGCGCGGGTGTGGGAAACGGCCACTGGCAAAGCGCTGGGCGAGCCGATGGAGCACGCAGAGGGGGTATCGGGCGCAATCTTCGACAAGAACGGGGCGCGGGTGCTGACCTGGAGCGACGACGGGACGGCGAAGGTGTGGGAAGCGGCCACGGGCAAGGCGCTGGGCGAGCCGATGAAGCACGCAAAGGAGGTGTCGGGCGCGACCTTCGACAAGGACGGTGCACGGGTGCTGACCTGGAGCCAATCGGACGGGACGGCTCGGATGTGGGAGGCGGCGACGGGTAAGGCGCTGGGCGAGCCGATGGGGCACCCAGGGGGCGTATTTGGCGCCGACTTCGACAAGGACGGCACGCGGGTGCTGACCTGGAGCCAGTACGGCAATACAACGCGGGTGTGGAATGCGGCCACGGGCAAGGCCCTGAGCGAGCCAATAGAGCACGCATTTGCGCTAGCGGGCGCGACTTTCGACAAGGACGGTGCGCGGGTGCTGACTTGGGCTTACAACGAGGCGCGGGTGTGGAATGCGGACACGGGCAAGGCGCTGGGCAAGCCGATGAGGCACGCCGCCGAGCTGGTGCGGGGCGCGACTTTCGACAAGGACGGTGCGCGGGTGCTGACTTGGGGCGATGACAAGACGGCGCGGGTGTGGGACGCGGCCACGGGCAAGGCGCTGGGCGAGCCGATAGAGCACACAAAGGAGATGTCGGGTGCGATCTTCGACAAAGGCGGGGCGCGGGTGCTGACCTGGAGCCTATCGGAGGGGACAGCGCAGATGTGGGACGCGGCCACGGGCAAGGCGCTGGGCGAGCCGATGAAACACGCAGGGGAGGTATGGGGCGCGGACTTTGACACGGACGGCGCGCGGGTGCTTACCTTGGGCGATGACGAGACGGCGAGGGTGTGGGAGGCGGCCACGGGCAGGGCGCTGGGCGAACCGATTCAGCACGCTGGGGTATCGGGCGCGATCTTCGACAACAACGGTGCGCGGGTGCTGACCTGGAGTGAAGACGGGACGGCCCGGGTGTGGGGACGAGGAGTCAAACTGGGCTTCCCGCGAAAGCTGCTTCCGCTAAGGGTCCAAGTGGAATCCGGAACTAGGCTTACTTCAACCGGGGAACTCGAGACAATTAGCGCAACGGAATGGCGACGTCTGAGACACGGGTATGAGGAGCAAGCGAGGCAATGATCTGGATGTTGACTGCCAGGAGGTCAGTCGCGCGCCTGGCAACGCTGGCCTGTGGTCCGCAAAAATCCCCTCCGCCGTCTCACCGGTAGATGGTTGGCTCGGACTGAACACCGTGGCACGATGACGCCATGGTGATGCTCGTGCAGATCGTGCTCCGCCTGATTGAAGACGCCCTGCAGTGGCTGGTGCTGCTGGCGCGCTCGGATGAGTCTGTCCGCGCCGAGAATCTTGTGCTGCGTCGCCAACTGGCCATGTTCGTCGAGCGCGGCATCCAGCCTCGTCGCGTGGATGCCGCAACCCGAGTCAGTCTGGCCGTGCTGACGCGTCTGTTCTACTGGCGCAATGCGGTGGTAGTCGTGAAACCGGCCACGATCGTGCGCTGGCATCGCGCCGGATGGAGGCTCTTCTGGCGGATGAAGTCACGGCCGGGAAGGCCGCCGATCCCTCGGGAACTGCGCCTGCTGATTCGGCGGATGGGACAGGAGAACCCACTGTGGGGCGAAGAGCGCATTGCCAACGAGTTGCTGCTCAAGCTGGGCGTGCGGGTCTCGCCGCGGACGGTCCGCAAGTACCTGCCCAAGCGACCTCCAGGTCGGCCTCGCGGTGATCAACGCTGGTCGACATTCCTGAGGAACCACGCGAACGCGATTCTGGCGTGCGACTTCTTCGTGACCGTCACCGCGACGTTTCGACTGCTCTACGTGTTCGTCGTCATCGAGCACGGCAGCCGCCGACTGATGCACGTGAACGTCACCGCACATCCGAGCGCGACCTGGACGCTGCGGCAGATGAGAGAGGTAATCGCGGAAACTGACGAGCACCGGTATCTGCTCCATGACCGGGACAGGATCTTTGCGAAGCACCTGGACGATTCGATCCGGGCGTTGGGCTTCGCAGTCTTGCGCTCCCCGTTCGCAAGTCCGAAGGCGAATGCCATATGTGAGCGGGTCATCGGAACGATTCGCCGCGAGTGCCTGGATTGGGTGATCCCGCTTTCGGAGCCGCACTTGAGATCGATCCTTCGAGAGTGGGTCGCGCATTACAACGCCGGACGCCCTCACAGCGCATTGGGACCGGGCGTTCCGGGCCCTCCTGGTGGCTTGGCGCGGCGACCGAAAGCCGAAGCTCGGCATCGATGGGTGCCGGGCGCGAGCGTGCGCGCAAAGCCCGTATTGAGTGGATTGCACCACGAATACACGTTGGCTGAGTTGGCGGCACCCTGTAGCCGCTCTCCACAGTCCATCGACCCGTCCCCGGGGGACTGCCGAACACCCCCACGTCAGCATGATGCGCAGACGAGTTTTTGCGGAGCACAGCCCGGCTGGGTGGTGCAAACTAGTTCGTCGCGGGAACTCAGCCTGGTGCCGCTCGGCAGCATGACGCTGCCGGAGAACAAGTCCTTGCAGTTCTGGACCAAGGGTGAGCAGTGGCGCGGCCCCATGTCGCTCGGGCTGGTGACGCCGGGGCGCACGCTGCGGATTGCGCTCGACAAGCTTCCGCCGCTGGAGCCGAATCAGCTTTTCGAGTTGACGCTCGAACCGCCGACCGGTTCGCCGCTCGACCGGCCGACCGGGCCGGTGCTCTACATCGGGCGCGCTGTAAAGGTGCTTTGAGAAGCTGAGTCGGCCTTCCGAGCCTACCTTGGGCCGGCCACGCTGCATCGGCTGGGCGCGGCTGCTCAAGAGGGTGTTTGAAGTCGCCGTGCCGCACTGCCCGAATTGTGTCGGAGGCGAGCTTACTGTAAAGCGTTAGTTAGGGGTCGAGAAAGAGGGGGACATCGCGGCGTTAGTTACCCTCAATTCCGCTTACGAAGCAAAAGCAGTGATCCGGTCAGTACTGTCGAACAAATTGATATATCGACTGAGCTTGACCGGCTCTACCTGCCCAGCGATCTTGATGTACGCCCGAACCAAAGAGTGACCATTTGCCAGTTGAGACAGCCGAAAGCAACTGGACCGATGATGATGCGCCTTGTAGCGATAGACCGAGTAAGAGGGCGGTCGGGCATCGGGGGACTCGTAGGCCGGGTGAAGGTAGTACGTCACCTCTTCGATCCGATCCAACGCCTTTGCGGTCCCAAACACGGCCAGATCCCAACGGTACATGAGCGCTTCGAAGGCAAGGTCATGTTTGGGGCTGCGCCAGCTGGTATGGATCATAGCGAGATGATCGTCAGTGACTCGTGCCCCACGGCGTGGCGCGGCAAGCTCTGTCGACGGGGAGCTTGGCTTCACTTTACTGCGCACGGCCTGGAGAAAGTGCAAGTATTCCGCGTTTGCGCGACTGCCGGTCCAATTGCTCAAATCCGGTGTTTGAAGCTGGCCGAACGGCAATGGAGGACGTGATGCATCGATCTTGACCTCGATCAGAATCCCGCGCTCGATACCCCAGTTTGCTTCGGATCGGACCCACCGAGATCCCACCGATGAAGCCGACCAAAGAACGACTACTGATCGGGACAGCTCCAATTCCATTTGAATAACCTCGGTGAAGTCCACGCCGGCGAGAATGCTACGGTCCCAAAACACATCTAAGCCATCACGCGCCAACGCGTCAGCCAAGCGGCCTGCGGTTGCACGGTCGCGGCTTGAGTAGCTCAAGAACACCTGGGTGGAGGATGTCTCCTTGGCTTCTGTCTTTGCCATTTTTGTTTGAGTTCGTGGTGGCCACGCTCCCAACGAAAGGAGCGTGCAGTGCGCCAATATACTGCTTGCCGCTAAATTAACGGATCGCGGATCGCGGCGCCTGCCGGCGCGCTGCCCGAACTTGAGCCGCGTGTTCAGCAGCGAAATCCGGCTTGGGCCGCGAAGGTTCCCATCATGGCATTCTGGAGTACACGGAGATGAAGTACGTGTGCTTTGGGGCGCTGTGAAGCGCTGATGGCGTCCTCACGCGGGCTCTGGTGCGAATCGCGTCCCGCGTAGTAGGCTGTGGCCTTTTGAACTGAAGGCGAACCGATGGCGCAGAGGCTGCAAGCATGGACGAGCTTTTCAAGGGCCGGCACTTCGAGCGTGAGGTCGTCGTCCTGTGCGTTCGCTGGTACCTGCGTTTCAAGCTGAGCCTTCGCGACCTTGTGGAGATGATGGCCGAGCGTGGCCTGGCCTTGCCGAACACTTCGCCGTACTCGGTGAGCAAGCCGCGCAGTTCGTTGGTCTGCATCGCGTCCTTACCTTGACCAGTTGCTGCCTCATGCGGTGCAGAGCCAGCACCGCTTGCTGCGCTTCGGTATTCACCGCCGCGCGCTTAGCGTCGCCTTGGCGAACCGCCATCCAGATTGCGCGCGCATCGATCACGTCACTCTTGTTGCCGGTGACGAACGCCTTGACCGCCCCTGGCCGGCAAGATCACAACTTCGTGCCCGAGCTGACTGAGCTCGCGCGCCCAGTGCTGCGCGCCGCCTCAAGCCTCCATGCCCACTAGGCACCGGGTGCGGTTAGCAAAGTGCTCCAGAAACTTCGCCCGCTTGAGCTGCACGTTCTTGATCTCGCCCGTTTCGGGCTCCACCCAGCAGGCCTGGAATACGTTCTTGGCCAAGTCCACACCAACGACGTTTGCGGCAGTAACATTCATTTCGGAACCTCCGGTTTGCCTGTGAAGATTTCCATCTTCACCCTTTGGGCACTTCGATGCCGTGGGCCCGGAGGTTCCACGTCCTTGCCAGCGCGCCAGCGTCACGCCACTTCCACGTTACGGGGGGAGGCGTCCATTCCATATTCTTCAAGATCTTCGATCGCGCGGCCGTGACGATCGCCGGAGTCGAGCTGCTGCATCGCATCCGCAAAGGCCAGTTCAATCTGGGTCGTCTGCATACTGCGGGCCAAGCCGCGCCCGCGATCTGGAACGCGGTGCTTTCAGCTTGACCGTGCAACACGCTCACGAAGCCGCTCGGCCGCGCGGAAATTTTGCACCAGAGCCAAAAGAACGACCGCAACCATGCGCAAGCCATCGTCGAACGGCCCTTGACAGCTCGCTCGCACCCTGTGATTGTTCGGTATCAACTGCGTCCTCACCACATCAGACGTGGCGGTCCATCACAGACCAGTGACGTTTGCACTGAGCAAGCCTCTACCTGAACGTTTCGACGGATAGAGCATGAGCGACCAATCTTCACACGTCACACTGGCGCCGACGCGAGCGACTCGGCGCAACCTCACCGTCGTGTTCTCGGATCTTTCAGATTCGACCACACTCGCCGACTCCATGGAGGCCGAGCACTATGCTGAATTGCTGGGTCAGCTTGGCCAAGTTTGGGCCGACGTCGTGTCGAGGAACTGCGGCACTATCGTCCGCATCCAGGGCGACGGCATGCTGGCGATCTTCGGCTATCCGGAGGTACGCGAAGACGATGGTAGGCGGGCAACCGAGGCCGCGCTGGACTTTCACGGGGCCGTGGCGCAGATCCAGCATCACGGGGTGCAAGCGCTCGGCCCACTCGGACTTCACACCGGTATCCACGCGGGTCTCGTTCTTCTCGAAGAGGGTGACCTTCTCCGGGGGCGTTTCGAACTTCTTGGCAACGCACCCAACATCGCCGCTCGGCTCTCCGATGCAGCTGAGCGCAACGAGATCCTGGTAAGCGAAGAGACGCTAGGCTTCGAACGCCAGTTCTTTCGCACCGGTCAACGCCGAGAACTCCGATTGAAAGGTCACACGCAAGCCGTCATCGTATTTCCGATACTTGGGCGGACGCTTGTACATACCCGGTTCGAGGCGCAGGTCCAGCGCGGATTGAGCCCCTTTGTCGGCCGGCGGCACGAACTGCAGACGCTCCAGAGCAGCCTGAGCAAAACCCTAGCAGGTGAGCCCGGCTGCGTCGCTGTTTCCGGGCCTACGGGCGTGGGCAAAACGCGACTGATGGAAGAATTCCTCCGTCACGCCTCGGCACTGGAATGCCAGCTGTATCGGGGCTATTGCGAGAGCTACTTGAGCGCAGAGCCAATGCAACCCTTCTTGCAAATGCTGCGCTCATTGTTCCATTTGCATCACGGTACCTCTGGCGTCGTTGCAGCAGCGTGCGTCGACCAAGTGCTCTCCGAGATTCGGCCGGGTCTTGCTGCCAACCGGAGGGCAATTCTCGGGGCACTCTCTGTCAGCAGCCCCAGGGCCTCAATTGGTGACCCGAAGCGTCCTGCGATGGAAGTCTTGATTGGTGCGATGTGTGAACTGTGCGCGGCCTTGGCGTCGCGAAGGCCGCTTGTGCTTTTCATCGACGATTGGCAGTGGGCCGACGACGCTACAAGCCAGGTCCTCAATGCGGTTCGCAGCCTCGATCGCAGCGCAATATTCGTTCTCATCGCCACGCGCGGTCTAACGGCCGGTGACCCCATCATCGGCGGTGCAAAGGTGCTCGAACTTGCACCCCTGAACGAGGAAGAGGCCGTCGAAACCATTCGGCATCTGCTACCCAAGGGCAACCCTTTCATGGTGCAGGAGGTGCGAAAGTATGCGGGGGGCAATCCTCTCTACATCGAGGAGTTGTGCCACTCGGCGGCCCATGGCGATCTGACTCGCCGGCTCGGTCAGCTGCATGGAGGCGCGGCTTGGCTGAACGCGGTGATCGAGACCCGCGTAAGGCGACTGACCGACGTGCAATCTGATTTGGTCCGCACCGCGGCGGTCATCGGAAATGTGATTCCGACCTGGCTGCTGCTCAGAATCACAGGCTATGCGCAGGACGCCCCGCTGGTGCGAAGCCTGGCGGAGCAGGACTTCATTTTTCCCGGTGACACGTCTAGAACGCTTCGCTTCAAGCACGGGATCACGCGCGATGTGATCTACCAGTCTGTGGGCCTCCACGAGCGCGAGGCCATGCATATGCGCATTGCCGATCTGATACGTGAACAAGGGCTAATGAGCAGCGAGGAAGAACCTTTCGAGGCACTGGCCTACCACTACGGTGCAGCAAGCCAGCACGCGTTAGCTGCGCACTATGCAGAGCTAGCCGGCGACAAGGCCATGGACGCCACGGCACTCGATCGGGCACATATTCAGTACCGGGCCGCGCTTGCTGCCTTGGATCGCCTGGAGCCATCAAAGCCACTGTCATTGCGATGGATCTCAATTGCTCAAAGGTTGGGGTTTGCATCTGTCTTCGATCCATCAAAGGATCAGCTGGCAGTGTTTCAGCGCGCCCTTGAGTTGGCCATCGAGAGCGGAGAGGAAGCTCTCGTAGCGCGGGCCCACTACTGGCTGGGCTATTTCAATGGCGCGCTCGGCGAAACGCGCCCGGCGCTTCACCATTGCACGCTTTGCTTTGAGGTCGCTCAGCGCATCGGGGACGATCGTTTGACGGTCCAGGCGGCAGCGGCATTGGGACAGATTGAAGCCGCTTCGGCCAACTATGATCGCGCTCTCGAACTGCTAAACAGCGCGATCGCAGTCAAACGCAGTCACCGCACAGGCGTTCGTTTGTCCGTCGGTCTTGGCTATACCCTTGCCACCAAGGCACACGTGCTGGGGGATCGAGGTGAGTTTACGCAGGCGCACGAGTGCTTCGACGAAGCCTTACATGCGATCGGGGGCGCCAACCATCAGGTCGAGGCCGCTACCCGAATATTGCAGGGCATCGTGCTGCTATGGCAAGGCCGCTGGGACGAGGCCAGACAAGCCGCTGCCTGCGGATGTCGCATCGCCGAAGCCGGTCGCAATCTATCTTACTTTTCGATGGGTGGCGCGGTGGGTGCCTATGCCAATTGGACGTTGGATCGGACAGTCGACTCTCTGCAAGCTTTGCTGGACGCGGCGGTTTGGCTCGAGCCGCGCGGCAGCCCTTTTTCTTCGCTGAACCACGGTTGGCTCGCGGATGCCTTTGTGACCGAAGGGCGTCTGGCAGAAGCACGGCTCCGCGCCGCGCGAGCCATCTGCCGCATGCGAAAGCGCGACTTCCTGGGGGCTACGATGGCCTATCGTGCGCTGGCCCGCAAGGCTGCGGAAGCTTCGGATCTCAAGCGGGCCCGGCACTACATCGACCTCGCGATGGAGGTGGCGCGAGCACGCCAGTCGGCGCACGAAGCGGCCGTGACGAAGCTGTGCTGCGCAAGAATCGAAGTGGCGATAGGGTGCAGGGATCGTGCCGAACTTCTCCTCGATCAAGCTCTTCGTGGCTTCGAAGTCATGAGCATGCAATCGCATATCTCAGAGGCGTCAGCGGTGAGCAGGGTTCTGTCGCCGTAACGCCGTAGATCCCCAGTGTAGCCAGGCTGGCGAGTGCCACTTGGGACGAAAGTAGAGCTTCGACTCCGGCGGCCTGGCGGCATTGTCACGTTGTCGATGGCATAAGCTTGATCGATGCAAAAGACGACGAGATCGCTCTATCACGGGCACCGGTTCCCGGCGGTGGTGATCAGCCAGGCAGTGCGCTGATTTCAGCTGAGCCTGCGCGATATCGAGGAACTGCTGTTTGAGCGCGGTGTGGTCGTCAGCTACGAAACGATCCGGCGCTGGTGCGTAAGTCAGTATGACTTCCGGCGAAATGCTGGCCAGCCGTAGCAACTGCTTGCGCGGGTTAGCAAAATGCCAGAGCCGCACTACGTAGCGGGCGCTGCGTCGCGGTGTACTCGCCACGGAGGCCAGTGATCTTGCCCCCGTATCTCAGGACACGGCCTATACGCAATGTAGCGCCGGTTGTTCAAGTTGAGCGCGGCGTGTCTGCTCAACCCGTTGCCGCCTGAACTCGCGCGGCGA
>NZ_JASZYM010000033.1:0-36930 GCF_030317005.1 Variovorax sp. J22R115
CTCGCTGTCCTGCGCTCGCCGTTCAGAAGCCCGAAGGCGAACGCGATCTGCGAGCGGGTCATCGGGACGATTCGCCGCGAGTGCCTGGACTGGATGATCCCGCTGTCCGAGACGCATCTACGTTCGACCCTGCGCGAGTGGATCTCGCATTACAACGGCGGCCGCCCTCACACCTTCTTGGGCCCGGGTGCGCCTGGACCTCCCGCAGGACACGCGCTCGCCTCGAAGCCTGAACCCGACATCACTGGATGCCGGGCGCACCGGTGCGAGCGAAACCTGTGCTCGGCGGATTGCATCACGAATACTCGCTGGCGCCGAAGCTCGAGAGCGCGTAGCAGGGCCTCGCAAGTCCGCCCGACCTGTAGAAATCGCTCTGAACGTGCCGCAGTCGACCCATTGCACCGGCGCGGACGGTATTCTTGCGGACGACAAGCGACCACAGCCGCCATGCCCGGCAGCAAGCGCACCGATACTGGCGAAACTCACGTCCCATGCCGATACTAAAAGTGTGCCATGTGGAGCGCGCACAGGGTCATCCTCGAAGCCCCCAGGAGGAACTAATGGCCGCTGCGTTCGAGCCGAAATTGAACCAACTGCTTGCAGCGCTGCCAGACGGCGAGTGGCAACGTTGGAGGCCAGAGCTTGAATGGGTCGAGATGCCGCTGGGCCAGGTGCTTTATGAGTCGGGCATCACGCTGACCCACGTCTTCTTTCCGACCACCTCCATCGTCTCACTGTTGTACGTGATGGAGAACGGCGCCTCGGCCGAGATCGCTGTCGTCGGCAACGAGGGCCTTGTCGGCATCTCTCTCTCTTCATGGGGGGCGAGTCCACGCCCAGCCGTGCGGTGGTGCAAAGCGCGGGCCAGGGCTTTCGGTTGAAGGCGCAGGTAATGAAGGACGAGTTCAACCGGGCCGGCCCTGTGCTGCACTTGCTGCTGCGCTACACCCAGGCGCTGATCACGCAGATGGCGCAAACGGCCGTATGCAATCGGCACCATTCATTGGACCAGCAGCTGTGCCGCTGGCTGCTGTTGAGCCTGGACCGGCTGCTGGGCAATGAACTTGGTGATGACGCAGGAGCTGATCGCCAACATGCTCGGTGTGCGCCGCGAAGGCGTCACCGAAGGCGCGCTCAAGCTGCAGAGGGCCGGTCTGATCAGCTATGCGCGCGGTCACGTCTCGGTGCTGGACCGAAAAGGGCTGGAGCGGCGCTCCTGCGAGTGCTACGCGGTCGTCAAGAACGAGTACGACAGGCTCCTTCCCGTGCGTTTGGCGACTTAGCGCACGGGCGGCTGCTCGATGCCGGCGGCTGTCCCAAATTCAACTCGGCGAGGTCTCGGCGCATTAGTGGCGCGGCGAGCACCCGCCCGAAGACGGTCTCGATCGGCAGAAGCCCGTGAGGACTTTGAAGGCTCCGCCGGATACGCGAGTGGGGCCGCCCGCTCGCCGATCGACGGACGCCTTTAAAGCGCGCACACTGGTCGCTCTCGGCCTTGCCGGGAATGGAACGTCGCATGACGGAGCTGAACATGGAGCGGCGGCGCGGGATTCTGATGTGGGAGGCTTCTTGCGAGCGCCTTAAGAACGCACTGCACGCGGCCCCGCACATGCCACCAGCGACGCCCGAGCAGGTCGTGGAAGCGCTGCGCCTCGCGCGCAAGGCCCTCGACGAGCTAGAACTGGCGTTTGCACCGGAAGATGCCGATTGAACGGACTGCGGCCCCGTCCAGTGAAGTTGGCTCGCCTCACGAGTGAGGTGCTCGCCGGTGAGGTCTATGCCATGGGGCTAGGAAGATACGCCATGGCCCTTTTCCTTGAAGCCGCCGAGGCCTTGGTCGCCGACTATCTAGACGGACGCATCGTGCCGGAAGTCGTTCACAAAGCCGCAGTGCAAGCGGTCCGAACGCGGCTGATCGAGGGAAAGATGCCCGTCCTTGGCAAGACGTTGTGTAGCGATATTGACCGCGAGGCGAGTGAGCCGATTCCGCGATGAGGTCGTAAAGATCCGAGGGGAGCATCCCCGGTGCCGCACGCCGGCTCGCGGATGGAAACGAAGCCGTCGCGCTGAACTTTCTCCACGTCGCCAGTCGTGATGGACGCCACCAGCGAAGAGACAGGTGAAGACCTGGCCCTTCTGGTCGCCGACTTATCGCGCTCCTACAGCTCTGTCTCCTCGCGTTCGCGTTACGCACGCATCGTTGATACGGTCGTCCAGACGGCCACGCTCGCAGTCGTGACGTGAACTGTCGCCGGGTTAACCCCGAGTCCGCCGTCCGGAAAAGCGGACGGCCTGACGGCGCAATGCGCAGATCGCCGGCGACCACCGCCACGAAGCTTGGCAAAACGCGTGCTAAATCAATCACTTAGTGGGAGGCACGGATCGCCCCCCGAGTGGCATGTCGATTGCTCTACAGAAATGCCGGCCGCGTCACTCGACTCAGCCAGGCCATGACACAGGAGACAAACCGATGAGCACCATGGGTGACCTTGACCCCACGGAAACGGGTGAATGGCTCGAAGCGCTGGGCGCGGTCCGGCAGCACCGAGGCAGCGACCGCACCAACTATTTGTTGAACCGGCTGGTCGACGAGGGCCGACGCGAGGGCTTGTTTGTGCCCCGGTCGCTCAACACGGCCTACAAGAACACCATCCCGCCCGAGCGCGAGGAGAAGTCGCAAGGCAACCGCGAGATCGAGCACCGCCTTCGCTCGATCATCCGCTGGAACGCGATGGCGATCATCCTGCGCGCCAACAAGGACTCGTCCGAGCTCGGCGGCCACATCGCGAGCTTCCAGTCGGCGGCCACGCTCTACGACATCGGCTTCGGGCACTTCTGGCACGCGGCCACCGACACGCATGGCGGTGACCTGCTCTTCATCCAGGGTCACAGCTCACCGGGCATCTATGCGCGCGCCTTCCTCGAAGGCCGATTGACCGAGCAGCAGTTGCTCAACTACCGCCAGGAAGCGGATGGCAATGGCATCCCCTCCTACCCGCACCCCTGGCTGATGCCGGACTTCTGGCAGTTCCCGACCGTTTCCATGGGCCTCGGCCCGCTGATGGCGATCTACCAGGCGCGCTTCCTCAAGTACCTGCACGGCCGCGGGCTCGCGGACACGGCTCCGCGCAAGGTCTGGGCCTTCATGGGCGACGGCGAGATGGACGAGCCCGAATCCCTCGGCGCCATCTCGCTGGCTGGCCGCGAGAGCCTCGACAACCTCGTGTTCGTCATCAACTGCAACCTGCAGCGCCTCGACGGGCCGGTGCGCGGCAACGGCAAGATCGTTCAGGAGCTGGAGAGCGTGTTCCGCGGCGCGGGCTGGAACGTCATCAAGGTGCTGTGGGGCAGCGGCTGGGACGCGCTGCTCGCGAAGGACACGAGCGGCAAGCTGCTGCAGCGCATGGAAGAGTGCGTCGACGGCGAGTACCAGGACTTCAAGAGCAAGAGCGGGGCCTACGTGCGCGAGCATTTCTTCGGCAAGTACGAAGAGACCCGCGCGCTCGTGGCAGGCATGAGCGACGACGAGATCTGGGGCCTGACCCGTGGCGGGCACGACCCCGAGAAGGTGTTCGCCGCGTACGCCGCCGCCGTCAAGCACAAGGGCCAGCCGACGCTGATCCTGCCCAAGACCGTCAAGGGCTACGGCATGGGCGAATCGGGCGAGGGCCAGATGATCGCCCACCAGGCCAAGAAGATGACCCAGGACGCGCTGCGGGGCTTCCGCGACCGCTTCCAGATCCCGGTGTCGGACGAGGAACTGCCCAACGTGCCGTTCATCCGACTCGCCGACGACAGCCCCGAGATGAAGTACCTGCGCGAGCGCCGCGCCGCGCTCGGCGGCTACCTGCCACAGCGCCGCCGCACGTCGGCCTCGCTCGCGATCCCGCCGCTCGCCACCTTCGAGCGCTTGCTCAAGGACACCGGCGAGCGCGAGATCTCGACCACGATGGCCTTCGTGCAGATGCTCGGCACGCTCGTGCGTGACAAGGTGATCGGCAAGCACGTCGTGCCCATCGTGCCCGACGAGTCGCGCACGTTCGGCATGGAAGGCATGTTCCGCCAACTCGGCATCTGGTCCTCGCTCGGCCAGCTCTACAAGCCGCAGGACGCCGACCAGCTCATGTACTACCGCGAGTCGAAGGACGGCCAGGTGCTGCAGGAAGGCATCAACGAAGGCGGCGCGATGTCGAGCTGGATCGTCGCGGCGACCTCGTACAGCACGAACAACGTGCCGATGATCCCGTTCTACATCTACTACTCGATGTTCGGCCTGCAGCGCGTGGGCGATCTCGCCTGGCTGGCCGGCGACATCCGCGCCCGCGGCTTCCTGCTTGGCGGCACCGCGGGGCGCACCACGCTCAACGGAGAAGGCCTGCAGCATGAAGACGGCCACAGCCACATCCTGGCCGGCACCATTCCCAACTGCATCTCGTACGACCCGACCTTTGCCTACGAGGTGGTCGCCATCGTGCGCGACGGCATGCGCCGCATGTACACCGACCAGGAAGACGTGTACTACTACATCACCCTCATGAACGAGAACTACCCGCACCCCGGCATGCCCGAGGGCAGCGAGGCTGGGATTCTGAAGGGCCTCTACCAGCTCAGCGACGGCGGCAAGACGCCGAAGAAGGGCCATTGCGTTCAGCTCATGGGCAGCGGCACCATCCTGCGCGAAGTGATCTTCGCGGCCGACCTGCTCAAGGACGACTTCGGCATCGTCGCCGACGTGTGGAGTGCGACGAGCTACAACGAATTGCGCCGCGACGGCATGGCCGCCGAACGCTGGAACCGGCTGCATCCGACCGAGCCCGCGCGCAGGAGCCATGTCGAGCAGTGCCTCGAAGGCCATGACGGCCCTGTCATCGCCGCCACCGACTACATGCGCAACTACGCCGACCAGGTGCGCGAGTACGTGCAGGCTGCGGGCCGGCGCTACACCGTGCTCGGTACCGACGGCTTCGGTCGCAGCGACTACCGCCGCAAGCTGCGCCGCTTTTTCGAGGTGGACCGCTGGCACGTGGCCGTCGCCGCGCTCAAGGCGCTGGCCGACGATGGCGTGATCAAGCCCGCCGTGGTGGCCGAGGCCATCAGGAAGTACGGGCTCGACGCCGAGCGTGCCGCCCCCTGGACCGTCTGAGGCAAGCCATGAGCAAATCAATCGACATCAGGGTTCCCGACATCGGCGACTTCAGCGACGTGCCCGTCATCGAGCTCTTCGTGAAGGTCGGCGACACCGTGAAGGCCGAGGACCCGTTGGTCTCGCTGGAATCCGACAAGGCCACGATGGACGTGCCGGCCCCGCACGGTGGCGTGGTGGAGTCCATTGCCGTGAAGCTCGGCGACAAGGTCAGCGAGGGCAGCGTGATCATGAGCTTCAAGGCCGACGGCGCTGCCACTGCCGCCGCGGCACCTGCCGAGGCCGCCAAGCCCAGCGTGAGCGCGGCACCCTCGGCGACCAGCGCGCCGGCCGGCGTGGCTGACGTGCGCGTGCCTGACATCGGCGACTTCAAGGACGTGCCCGTCATCGAGATCTTCGTGAAGGTCGGAGACGCCGTGAAGGCCGAGGACCCAATCGTCTCGCTCGAATCCGACAAGGCGACGATGGACGTGCCCGCGCCGCTCTCGGGCGTGGTGCAGGCCATCGGCATCCGGGTCGGCGACAAGGTCAGCGAAGGATCGGTGATCCTGACGCTGGCGACCGGCGAGGGGCCAGCAGGGGCCGCGGCGGCCGCCCCGGCAGCGCCCGTGGTCGCAGCGACCGCACCCGCATCGCCGGCCGCAACGACGAGTGGCGCCGTCGACGAAGCCGCGTTCGCACTGGCCTACGCGGGCCCCGCCGTGCGCAAACTCGCACGCGAGCTCGGCGTGGACCTGGGGAGGCTCAAGGGCACCGGCGACCACGGACGCATCGTGCGCGCGGACGTCGAGGCCTTCGCGAAGGGCGGCAGTGTGGCCGCGGCGCCCGCGGCCGGCAAGGCCGCCGCGGCACCCGGGGGCGGTGGCTTCGACCTGCTGCCCTGGCCCAAGGTCGATTTCGCGAAGTTCGGCCCGACCGAGCGACAGGAACTGTCGCGCATCAAGAAGATCAGTGCGGCGAACCTGCACCGCAACTGGGTCGTGATCCCCCATGTGACGACGCACGACGAGGCCGACATCACCGATCTCGAGCCGTTCCGCGTACAGATGAACAGGGAGCTGGAGAAGTCGGGCGTGAAGATCAGCATGCTGCCTTTCATGATGAAGGCGGCGGTCGCCACGCTCAAGAGGTTCCCCGAGTTCAACGCCAGCTTCGACGGCGATGCACTGGTGCTCAAGAACTACTGGCACATCGGCTTTGCGGCTGACACGCCCAATGGCCTGATGGTGCCGGTGATCCGCGACGTCGACCGCAAGACCGTGCCCGAGATCGCGAAGGAGATGGGGGAACTCGCCAAGCTCGCGCGCGACGGCAAGCTCAAGCCGGACCAGATGTCGGGCGGCACCTTCACGATCAGCTCGCTCGGCGGCATCGGCGGCATCTACTTCACCCCGATCATCAACGCGCCCGAGGTCGCCATCATGGGCGTGTGCAAGAGCTACTGGAAGCAGCACTCCAGCGACGGCAAGACCTGGCAGTCACGCCTCACGCTGCCGCTGTCGCTGTCGTGGGACCACCGCGTGATCGATGGTGCCGCCGCTGCGCGCTTCAACGTGCATTTCGCCAACGTGCTCGCCGATCTGCGGCGCGTGCTGTTCTGAAGGAAGCTCTCTCATGGCCCATACGGTGGAAGTCAAAGTCCCGGATATCGGCGAGTTCAAGGACGTCGCGATCATCGAGCTGCTGGTCAAGCCGGGCGAGGTCATCGCGGTCGATACCGGCCTGATCATGGTGGAGTCCGACAAGGCCTCGATGGAGATTCCGTCGAGCCATGCGGGCACCGTCAAGGAACTCAGGGTTGGACTTGGCGACAAGGTCAGCGAAGGCTCGGTGATCCTCATGATCGAAACGGCTGCGGCGACGACCGCCGCAGCGCCGGCTGCAGGCCCCGCCCCGGCAACGACCGCGCCGGCCGCCCCTGCAGTCGCCACACCCTCACCCACGGCCGGCAGCTACGCCGGCCAGGCCGACATCGAATGCGAGGTGCTCGTGCTCGGTGCCGGCCCCGGCGGCTACTCAGCCGCCTTCCGCAGCGCCGACCTCGGAATGAAGACGGTGCTGGTCGAGCGCTACGCCACGCTTGGCGGCGTGTGCCTCAATGTCGGCTGCATTCCTTCGAAGGCGCTGCTGCACACAGCGAGCGTGATGGACGAAGCCGCATTGCTCGGCAAGCACGGCATCAAGTACGCCGCACCCGAGATTGACATCGACGCGCTGCGCGGTTTCAAGGACGGCGTGGTCAAGAAGCTCACCGGTGGCCTGGCCGGCATGGCCAAGGCGCGCAAGGTCGAGGTTCTCACCGGCGTCGGCAGCTTCCTCGACCCGAATCATGTCGAGGTGGTGGCCGAAGGCGGTGCGAAGAAGGTCGTCAAGTTCGCCAAGGCCATCATCGCAGCGGGCTCGCAGGCGGTGAAGCTGCCCTTCATGCCGGAGGACGAACGCGTGGTGGACTCCACCGGCGCGCTCATGCTCAAGGGCATCCCGAAACGCATGCTCGTGATCGGCGGCGGCATCATCGGCCTCGAGATGGCCACGGTGTACTCCACGCTGGGCACGCGCATCGACGTGGTCGAAATGCTCGACGGACTGATGCAGGGTGCCGACCGCGACCTCGTCAAGGTGTGGGAGAAGTTCAATGCGCCGCGCTTCGACAAGGTGATGCTCAAGACCAAGACCGTCGGTGCGAGGGCGACTCCGGCCGGCATCGAGGTGAGCTTCGAGGGCGAAAAAGCGCCGAACGAAGCGCAGGTCTACGACCTCGTGCTCGTGGCCGTGGGCCGCAGCCCCAACGGCGGGAAGATCGGCGCGGAGAAGGCCGGCGTCGCTGTCACCGATCGCGGCTTCATCGAGGTCAACAAGCAGATGCGCACCAACGTGCCGCACATCTTCGCGATCGGCGACATGGTTGGCCAGCCCATGCTCGCGCACAAGGCGGTGCACGAGGCGCATGTGGCTGCCGAAGCCGCGCATGGCGAGGCCGCCTTCTTCGACGCGCGGCAGATCCCCTCGGTGGCCTACACCGACCCCGAGGTGGCCTGGGCCGGCAAGACCGAGGAGCAATGCAAGGCCGAGGGCCTCAAGATCGGAAAGGCGGTGTTCCCGTGGGCCGCGTCGGGCCGCGCCATCGCCAACGGCCGCGACGAGGGATTCACCAAGCTGATCTTCGACGAGGCCACGCACCGCATCGTCGGCGGAGGCATCGTCGGCACGCATGCGGGCGACCTGATCAGCGAGGTGTGCGTGGCCATCGAGATGGGCTGCGAGCCCGGCGATATCGGCAAGACGATTCACCCGCACCCGACGCTCGGCGAATCGATCGGCATGGCAGCCGAAGTCTTCGAAGGGCATTGCACCGATTTGCCTCCGGTGAGGAAGAAGTAGGGCGCCCGCGATGTCCCTGGAGCTTGCCTTCGAGGCCATCGGATCAGGCCTGCCGGTGGTGGTGCTGCACGGCCTGTTCGGCGCCGGGCGCAACTGGACGCATGTGGCGCAGTCGCTGGCCGCGGACTACCGGGTCTACCTGCCCGATGCCCGCAACCATGGCGCCTCGCCATGGGCCGAGTCCATGTCGTACGCCGAGATGGCGCGCGACGTGCTCGCGCTGATCGAACGCGAACGCCTGCAGCAGCCCTTCGTGGTCGGCCACAGCATGGGCGGCAAGACCGCCATGGCGCTCGCACTGTCGCATCCGCAGGCGATCGGTGGGATGGCGGTGATCGACATCGCGCCAGAGAGCTACACCGACCAGTTCTCGTCCTATGTGTCGGCCATGCGAAGCCTCGACGGCGCCGGGGCCGTCACCCGCCGCGAGATTCGCCACGTGCTGGCCGACAGCCTCGGCGCCCAAGCGCCGGTCGACTTCCTGATGCAGAACCTGCGGCGTCGCAACGACCGCTTCGACTGGCGGCTCAACCTGCTCGCCACGGGCCTGTGCATGCGCGAGCTCTGCAGCTTTCCGCAGGCGCTGCGCGATGCCCGCTTCGACGGACCAGCGCTCTTCCTGCACGGCGCGGAGTCCGACTACCTGCGACCTTCGTCGCTCGCCGGCATCCGCGCGCTGTTTCCGAATGCGCGGACCCAATGCATCGCCGATGCCGGTCACTGGGTACATGCCGATCAGCCGGCGGCGCTGCTGAGCGGTCTGCGCGACTGGCTGGTCGACGCCTGCGCGGCCACCCCTCATTGATATCCCCGAAGGAGACACCCATGTCTGACAACCTGCGCGAAGCCGCCCTCGACTACCACCGCTGTCCCACGCCGGGAAAGATCTCGGTGAGCCCCACCAAGCCGATGGCCACGCAACGCGACCTCGCCCTGGCCTACTCGCCCGGCGTGGCCGACGCCTGCATGGAGATCGCGCGCGATCCCGCCGAGGCCATGAACCTCACCTCGCGCGCCAATCTCGTGGCCGTCATCACCAACGGCACGGCGGTGCTGGGGTTGGGCAACATCGGCCCGCTGGCCGGCAAGCCGGTGATGGAAGGCAAGGGTTGCCTGTTCAAGAAGTTCGCCGGCATCGACGTCTTCGACATCGAGCTCGACGAGAACGACCCCGACGCGCTGATCGACACCATCGCGCGCATGGAGCCCACCTTCGGCGGCATCAATCTCGAGGACATCAAGGCGCCCGAGTGCTTCTACATCGAGAAGAAGCTGCGCGAGCGCATGAAGATCCCAGTGTTCCACGACGACCAGCACGGTACCGCGATCGTTGCTGCAGCGGCCATCCTCAATGCGCTTAGGCACGTTGGCAAGGACATCCGCGAGGTGAAGCTGGTGGCCTCCGGTGCCGGCGCCGCGGCGCTCGCCTGCCTCGACCTCATCGTGAGCCTCGGCCTGCCGATGCGCAACATCTTCGTCTCCGATAGCGCCGGTGTCGTCTACGTGGGCCGCAGGGAGCAGATGGACCCCAACAAGGCCCGCTATGCGCAGGACACGCCCGCGCGCACGCTCGCCGACGTCATCGGCGGCGCGGACATCTTCCTCGGTCTCTCCGCCGGCGGCGTGCTCAAGCCCGAGATGGTGCAGGCCATGGCGCGCGACCCGATCATCCTCGCGATGGCCAACCCGACGCCGGAGATCATGCCGGAAGACGCGCTGGCGGTGCGACCCGACGCCATCCTCGGCACCGGGCGCTCGGACTATCCGAACCAGGTCAACAACGTCCTCTGCTTTCCCTTCATCTTCCGGGGCGCGCTCGACGTCGGCGCCACCACCATCAACGAGGAGATGAAGCTCGCCGCCGTGCGCGCCATCGCCGAGCTCGCGCATGCCGAGATTCCCGAGGTCGTGGCCCAGGCCTACGGCGCGGTCGGGCTTCGATTCGGGCGCGACTACCTGATTCCCAAGCCCTTCGACCCGCGCCTGATCGAGGCCGTAGCGCCTGCCGTCGCACAGGCCGCAGCCGACAGCGGCGTGGCGTCCCGGCCCATCGCCGACATGGAGAACTACCGCCAGCGCCTGTCACAGTTCGTCTACCAGTCGGGCAGCAGCATGCAGCCGTTGTTCGCGGCCGCCAAGCAAGCGCCCAGGCGCGTGGTCTATGCCGAGGGCGAGGACGAGCGCGTGCTGCGCGCCGCGCAAGTGGTGGTCGACGAGGGGCTGGCGCGACCGCTGCTGCTGGGCCGCCCCGAGGTGATCGCACAGCGGATCGCGCAGTTCGGCCTGCGCCTGCAACTCGGCGTGGATTGCGAAGCCATCGACCTGCTCGACGCCGAAGTGCACGGTGATGCGGCCGAGGCCTACTACCAGCTCAAGCGGCGCGACGGCATCTCGCGTGCGGTAGCGCAGACCGAGATGCGCAGCCGCGGCACGCTGCTCGCCGCGATGCTGGTCCGGCAGGGCCGCGCCGATGCGATGCTCTGCGGCACGCTCGGCGGCTATGGCGACCACCTGCGCCATGTGCGCGACGTGATCGGCCTGCGCCCTGGCACCCGGACGATGGCGGCAATGCAGATGCTCATGCTCCCGGGCCGCCAGCTGTTCATCTGCGACACGCACGTCAACCGCGAGCCCGACGCCGCGCAGATCGCCGAGATCACCCTGCTGGCGGCGGACGAAGTGCGCCGCTTCGGCGTCACGCCCAGCGTGGCACTGCTGTCGCATTCGAATTTCGGGGGTTCGGACGCGCCCTCGGCCCTGAAGATGCGCGACGCACTCGGAATCATCAGGGCGCGCGACCCGCAGCTCGCGGTGGAGGGGGAGATGCGCGGCGACGCGGCGCTGTCGAAATCCATCCTGGACCACGAGTTCCCCGACTCGGCGCTCAGCACCGAGGCCAACGTGCTGATCATGCCCAACGTCGACGCGGCCAACATCTCCTACAACCTGCTGCGCATGGCCGCCGGCAGCGGCATCACAGTGGGCGGCATCCTGCTGGGCGCGGACCGCCCGGTGCACATCCTCACGCCATCGTCGACCGTGCGCCGCATCGTCAACATGACCGCCCTGGCGGTGGTCGATGCGAACTCGCACCGCGGTGCGGCCTGACGCAGGCCGCCGGCGTCGGAATCTATCAAGGAGACCTTCCGTGGACCACCAACCCGTATCCAAACCTTTCTACAAGTCCCTGTACTTCCAGGTCATCACGGCCATCGTCATCGGCGTGCTGCTGGGGCACTTCTATCCCGACACCGGCGCAGCCATGAAGCCGCTGGGCGACGGCTTCATCAAGCTCATCAAGATGATCATCGCGCCGATCATCTTCTGCACGGTGGTCGTCGGCATCGCCGGCATGGAGGACATGAAGAAGGTCGGCAAGACCGGCGGCCTCGCGCTCCTGTACTTCGAGATCGTCAGCAGCGTCGCGCTCGTGGTAGGCCTGGTCATCATCAACATCGTGCGGCCCGGCGCGGGCATGAATGTGGACGTGAGCCAGCTCGACGCCAAGTCCGTTGCCGCCTACACGGCGCCCGGGCAGATGCAGGGCACCGTCGACTTCCTGCTGCACGTGATCCCCAACACGGTGGTCGACGCCTTTGCCAAGGGCGAGATCCTGCAGGTGCTGCTGATCGCCGTCATGTTCGGCTTCGCGCTGCACAAATTCGGCGGACGCGGCACGCTGGTGTTCGACTTCATCGAGAAGTTCTCGCACGTGCTGTTCGTGATCGTCGGCTACATCATGAAGGTGGCGCCCATCGGTGCCTTCGGTGCGATGGCCTTCACGATCGGCAAGTACGGCGTCAGCTCGCTGCTGCAGCTCGGCCAGCTCATGGCGACGTTCTACGCCACCTGCCTGCTCTTCATCTTCGTGGTGCTGGGAGGCATCGCACGGGCCCACGGCTTCAGCATCTGGAAGTTCATCAAGTACATCAAGGAAGAGCTGCTGATCGTGCTGGGCACCTCGTCCTCCGAATCAGTGCTGCCGCGCATGATGGCCAAGCTCGAGAACCTGGGCGCCAAGAAGTCGGTGGTCGGACTGGTCATCCCGACCGGCTATTCGTTCAACCTCGACGGCACGTCCATCTACCTGACGATGGCGGCCGTGTTCATCGCGCAGGCGACCAACACCGACATGACGCTGATGCAGCAAGTCACCCTGCTGCTGGTGCTGCTGCTGACCTCCAAGGGCGCGGCCGGCGTAACCGGCAGCGGCTTCATTGTGCTCGCCGCCACGCTGTCGGCGGTGGGTCACGTGCCGGTGGCAGGCCTGGCCCTGATCCTGGGCATCGACCGCTTCATGTCCGAAGCTCGCGCGCTGACCAACCTGATCGGCAACGGCGTCGCCACGGTGGTGGTCGCCAAGTGGACCAACGACCTGGACACCGAGCGCATGCGACGCGTCCTGAACAACGAGACGCCTGCCGAGGCCGACGCGCCGGAGGAAGTGCTCGACAAGATCGACGGCCACATGCCCGTGGGGCAGTCGCGCTGAACCCGGCCGGTCGCCTCGACGAGCCGCACATCATGAACAGTCCCCTGCACAAGCACCGCGTTGTGATCGTCGGCGGCGGTGCCGGCGGTCTGGAGCTGGCCACGCGGCTCGGCGATTCGCTGGGCAAGCGCGGCGCGGCGGACATCACGCTGGTCGACAAGAACCGAACCCACGTCTGGAAGCCCAAGCTCCACGAGATCGCATCGGGCAGCATGGACATGAGCGCGCACGAGGTGGACTACCTTGCGCAGGCGCATTGGCACCACTTTCGCTTCAGGCTCGGTGAGCTGACGGGCATCGACCGCGAGGGGCGCGAAGTCCGCGTCGCGCCCTACGTCGACGACGAAGGCCGGCTGGTCACGCCCGAGCGCGCATTCGGCTACGACACGCTGGTAATCGCGATCGGCAGCCTCAGCAACGATTTCGGCACGCCTGGCGTGCGCGGGCATGCGCTGCGGCTCGAATCGAAAGCCGACGCGCTGCGTTTCCATGCGCGCATGGTGAATGCCTGCATCCGCGCGCATGCCCAGACCACGCCGCTGCGGCCCGAGCAACTGCACGTGGCGATCATCGGCGCGGGGGCCACGGGCGTCGAGCTCGCGGCCGAGCTGCACCGCACGACGCGGGAGGTCGTGGCCTACGGCCTGGACCGCGTCGATGCCGACAGGGACATCCAGGTCAGCGTCATCGAGGCGGCCGACCGTGTGCTGCCCGCGCTGCCGCCGCGGATGTCGGCTGCCACCGAGGGGCTGCTGCGCAAGCTCGGCGTGGACGTCCACACTGCCGCCAAGGTCGCCGAGGTGCTGCCCGACGGTGTGCGCCTGGCCGACGGCCGCATCCTGCCGGCCGAGCTGGTGGTGTGGGCTGCGGGCGTGAAGGCGCCCGACTTCATGAAGGACATCGCAGGACTCGAAACCAACCGCAGCAACCAGCTCGCCGTGCTGCCGACCCTGCAGACCACACGCGACGAGAACATCTTCGCCATCGGCGACTGCGCGCAGTGCGCCTGGCCCGAAGCCAACGGCGGCAAGGGCGGCTTCGTGCCGCCGCGCGCACAGGCCGCGCACCAGCAGGCCTCGCACGTGGCGGCGCAGATCCGCCGGCGCCTGGCAGGCAAGGCGCTCGGGCCGTATCGCTACCGCGACTTCGGCTCGCTCGTGTCGCTCGGCGAGTTCAGCACCGTGGGCAACATGATGGGCGGCCTCATTGGCGGCAGCCTGATGATCGAAGGCCTGTTCGCGCGGCTCATGTACATGTCGCTCTACAAGATGCACGAGCTGGCGCTCCACGGCCCGGTCAAGGTCTCGCTCGACACGCTGGCCCGCCTGATCACGCGGCGCACCGAACCTCACGTCAAGCTGCATTGAGCCGGCGCACGCATTCGCAATTTCATTCGCAACCTTAAGGAGACTCTCATGTCAGACGAAATCGTGATCGTGGCAGCCCAACGCACGGCGGTGGGCAAGTTCGGCGGCGCGCTCGCCGGCATTTCCGCGCCCGAGCTGGGCGCCCACGTGGTGAAGGGCCTGCTCGCCAAGGCCGGTGTGCCGGCCGATGCGGTCTCTGAAGTGATCATGGGCCAGGTGCTGGCGGCCGGCTCGGGTCAGAACCCGGCACGCCAGACCGTGATCAAGGCCGGCCTGCCGATCGGCGTGCCCGGCATGACCATCAACAAGGTCTGCGGCTCGGGCCTCAAGGCCGTGATGCTGGCCGCGCAGGCAGTGAAGTGCGGCGATGCCGAGATCGTCGTGGCCGGCGGGCAGGAGAACATGAGCGCGGCGCCTCACGTGCTGCCCAACTCGCGCAACGGGCAGCGCATGGGCGACTGGAAGATGGTCGACACCATGATCGTCGACGGTCTGTGGGACGTCTACAACCAGTACCACATGGGCACCACGGCCGAAAACGTGGCGAAGAAATACGGCATCACGCGCGAGATGCAGGATGCGCTGGCGCTGGCCTCGCAGCAGAAGGCCGCAGTCGCACAGGATGCAGGACGCTTCAACGACGAGATCCTGCCCTTGAGCATCGCACAGAAGAAGGGCGACCCGGTCGTCTTTGCCGCGGACGAGTTCGTGAACCGCAAGACCACCGCGGATGCGCTGGCCGTCTTGCGCCCAGCCTTCGACAAGGTGGGCTCGGTGACCGCCGGCAATGCCTCGGGCCTCAACGACGGCGCTGCAGCGGTGCTGGTGATGTCGGCTTCGCGTGCCGCCGCGCTCGGCCTGCAGCCGCTGGCCGTGATCCGTGCCTACGCCAGCGCAGGCCTCGACCCGTCGCTCATGGGTATGGGTCCGGTACCCGCTTCGCAGCTGGCTCTCCGGAAGGCCGGCTGGAAGGCGCAGGACCTGGACCTGATGGAGATCAACGAAGCCTTCGCGGCGCAGGCCTGCGCGGTCAACCGCGAGATGGACTGGGACACCAGCCGGATCAACGTCAACGGCGGCGCCATCGCCATCGGCCACCCCATCGGCGCCTCGGGCTGTCGCGTGCTGGTGACGCTGCTGCACGAGATGCGCCGCCGTGGTGCGGATAAGGGCCTGGCGTCGCTGTGCATCGGCGGTGGCATGGGCGTGGCGCTGGCCGTCGAGCGGGCCTGATGCGGATTGATTTCAAACACAAAGGAGCAATGAAATGAGCGATCAAGGAAAAGTGGTGCTGGTCACCGGCGGCATGGGCGGCCTGGGCGAAACGATCTCCACCAAGATGGTGGATGCGGGCTACCGGCTTGCGGTGACCTATTCACCGGGCAACAAGACACATGCCGACTGGGTCGCGCAGATGGGGTCGCGCGGCTACGAGATCCTGGCTGTGCCCTGCGATGTGGCGGACTACGACTCGTGCGCGGGCGCAGTCGCCGAGGTTGCGCAGAAGCTGGGACCGGTCGAGGTACTGGTCAACAACGCCGGCATCACGCGCGACATGACCTTCAGGAAGATGGACCGAGTCAACTGGGACGCCGTGCTGCGCACCAACCTCGACAGTCTGTTCAACATGAGCAAGCAGGTGGCCGACGGCATGGTCGACCGGGGCTGGGGCCGCATCATCAACGTGTCGTCGGTCAACGGCTCCAAGGGCGCGTTCGGCCAGACCAACTACTCGGCGGCGAAGGCCGGCGTGCACGGCTTCACCAAGGCGCTGGCGCTCGAGGTGGCGAAGAAAGGTGTCACCGTCAACACCATCTCGCCGGGCTATATCGGCACGAAGATGGTCACGGCGATTCCCAAGGAGGTGCTCGACAGCAAGATCCTGCCGCACATCCCGGTGGGCCGGCTCGGCAAGCCCGAGGAGGTGGCGGGTCTCATCATCTACCTTGCCTCGGAAGAGGCGGCCTTCGTGACCGGGGCCAACATCGCCATCAACGGCGGCCAGCACATGCAATGAGCCGCGCCACCTTGCGTGGCGTGCACAACCGGGCTGCCACCGATGCGGACATCCCGGCCTTGTGCAATAACGCTCGCATGATGACAAGCGAGCCGGCCCGGCGCTTCGATCCACCTTCCAGGACTCCCCGACGTTGGCGCGGCGTGTGGCGATGGTGCGGTGCGCTGGCACTGGTGGCGATCGCCGCCTTCGCGGGGCACCAGGCCGCCATGCAGGCCGGCCTGGCTCGCCTGCGCGATGCGGCCGAGCACCGGCTCGACATGCTCGCGACCGGCCTGGATGCCGACCTAGCCCGCTTCGACTACTTGCCCGCGTTGCTGGAGATGACACCCATCGTGCCCGCGTTGCTCGGCACGCCGGACGATGCCGGCCTGCGCGAGACGGTCAACCGGTACCTGGACGGCGTCAACGCCACCGCGGGCGCCGAGATGCTCTATGTGCTCGACAGTGCAGGCACCTCGCTGGCCGCATCGGACTGGGACAAGCCGGGCACCACCATCGGCCAGGACCTGTCCTTCCGGCCCTACGTGATCGATGCGCTGGGCCAGGGCAGGGGACGCTTCTACGGGGTCGGCATCACCAGCAAGCGGCCGGGCTACTACCTATCCTATGCGCTGCGCCGCGACCCAACGTCCCTCGGGGTGGTCGCTGTCAAGGTCAACCTCGAGGAGGCAGAGCGCACCTGGCGCAAGCTTCCGGGCGACGTGGCTCTGATCGACCAGCGCGGGGTGGTCATTCTCTCGACGCGCGACGACCTGAAGTTCAGGCCCTTGCGGCCGCTGGACGACCAGCAGCGCGCCGACGTGCTTCGCTTCCGCCCCTACGGTGAAGCGAGCCTCCAGCCGCTGCAATGGTCGCTGAAGCAGGTTCTGGCGCCCGATGTGCAATTGATTTCTCTCGATGGCGTGGACCAGCTCGTGTCGGGACGCGCGCTCCACGGCGCGCCCTGGCGCCTCGTGCTGATCGACGACATGGCACCGCTGCGCGTGGCGGCTCGCAACGTCGCCATCACCGCGAGTCTCGCGATGGCGGTGCTGCTGCTCGTCGTGGTCGCTCTGTGGCAGCGCCGTCGCGCGCTGAGGCACAAGCTGGCGAGCCAGGCGGCACTGCAGGCGGCGCACGACAGCCTCGAATCCACCGTGGTCGCGCGCACCGCGCAGTTGCGCGCCGCGCAGGACGAACTGGTGCACGCGGGCAAGATGGCGGCACTCGGCCAGATGTCGGCGGGGCTGGCGCACGAACTCAATCAGCCTCTCACGGCGATGCGGGCGTTGTCGGAAAGTGCCGCGATCCTGCTCGAGAAAGATCGTCTCGACGACGTGCGCGGCAACCTTCACCGTATCCGCGGCATGGTGGACCGACTTGCGCGCCTGACCTCGCAGCTCAAGACTTTTGCGCACAAGAGCGAACTGCCGCTGGTACCGGTCGCCGTGGCGCAATGCATCGCCGATGCGCAGGGCATAGTGGCCGACGCGTTGAACCGGCAGGGCATTGCCATCGAAGTCGACGTGCAACCCCGCGCGCTCGGCGTCATGGCCGAGGAGGCCGCACTGGGCAGCGTGCTCGTCAACCTGATGCGCAACGCCATCGACGCAATGCACGACACGCCGCATGGCCGGCTTTGCGTCGCGGCGAAGGCGCAGGGCGGCCGCGTCCTCGTCGAGGTCAGCGACACCGGCCCGGGCATCCGTGCGGACATCCTGCCGCATCTGTTCGAGCCGTTCGTCACCAGCAAGCCGGCGGGGTCGGGGCTGGGCCTGGGACTGGCGATCTCGGCACAATTGGTGCGGGTCATGGATGGCACCTTGCACGTCGCCAACCTGGAGGGCGGCGGTGCGTGCTTCACCGTCGACCTGTCCGCGTGCAGTATGTCAAACCCCATCCACGGGAGTGATCCACAGTGAGCGATGTTCCGGGCATTCGGGTCCTGCTGGTCGAGGACGACGAAGACGTGCGCATCAGCACGACCCAGTTGCTGAGCCTGACCGGCCTGGATGTCGAATCGTTTTCCAGCGTCGAGCGTGCGCGCAGCCACATCAGCTTTGGCGTTCCGGCCATCGTCGTGTGCGACGTGCGCCTGCCGGGCATCACCGGCACCGAGTGGATGCTCGAACTGCACAAGGCCGACGCCGAGCTGCCGGTCATCCTGATCACGGGCCATGGGCACATCGCGATGGCCGTGGATGCGATGCGCGACGGCGCCTACGATTTCATCGAGAAGCCCTTCACGACCGAGCGATTGGTGGCGATCGTGCGCCACGCCATCGAGCGTCGGCAACTGACGCTGCAGGTGCGCGCGCTGCGCGACGCCCTGGACAACTGGCAAGGCATCCAGTCGGTGCTGATCGGCCGATCGGCGCAAATGCAGCAGGTACGCCGCACGGTGATGACGCTGGCCGACACCTCGGCCGATGTGCTGATCCACGGGGAGACCGGTACCGGCAAGGAGTTGATCGCGCGCTGCCTGCATGACTACAGCAGGCGCCGCCGGCAGCACTTTGTGCCGCTCAACTGCGGCGGACTGCCGGAGTCGCTGGCAGAAAGCGAACTCTTTGGCCACGAGCCCGGTGCATTCACCAGCGCCAATCGCGTGCGGGTCGGAAAGTTCGAATATGCCGACGGCGGCACGCTGTTCCTTGACGAGATCGAGAGCATGCCGATGGCGGTGCAGATCAAGCTGCTCAGGGCGCTGCAGGAGCGCTCCGTCGAGCGCATCGGTTCCAACAAGTCCATTCCTTTCGACTGCCGCGTGGTGGCCGCGAGCAAGGACGACCTCAAGGACCTCAGCGACAAGCAGAAGTTCAGGGCCGACCTTTACTACCGTATTGCGGTCGCGTTCATCGAATTGCCTCCGCTGCGCGAGCGCCGGGAGGACATTCCGCTGCTGTTCGAGCACTTCACCCTGCTGGCAGCCAGCCGCTACGAGCGTCTCGCGCCTGTCGTGAGCAGCGACCAACTGGCGGACCTGATGGCGTACGCGTGGCCGGGAAACGTACGCGAACTGCGCAACGTGGCCGACCGTTTCGTGCTTGGCCTGCTCGGAGGAGGGCGCCTGACGCAGGAGCACGGGACTGATGCGTCATTGCCGCAGGGGTTACCACAGCAGGTCGAATCTTTCGAGCGTGCTGTCATCGTCGAGGCGCTGCGCAAGCATCATGGCGACCAGTCGGCGACCGCGTCCGCGCTTTCCGTTCCGCGCCAGACCCTGTTCGATAAGCTCCGCAAACTCGGCGTCGCCGCAGAACAGTTCAAGTGACTGGCCCCCCATCGCGGGCGTCAGCGGCTTGCGTGCGGCAACACGGCGTGACGCCGCTTGCGTTTCGCGAAGACGAGCAGCGGCGTGCGGCTGCGGCTGAATCCGGCGAAACGCTGCTCGCCTGCCTGCACGAGCGGTTGACCCGTCTGGACAGCGCACGCCAACGTTGCCAAACTATTCCGCATGGCAATCCCCCACGCCTCATCCGGTCAGGTCGTGAACCTCCGCGCGCTCGACGTGGAGGCGGCTGAGACCTGTGCACTCCTCAAGGCCGGCGATATCGAGATCATGTGGCTGGTGCTCCCGGCGGGCAAGCAGGTCCAGTCGCATGCCGTCTCGACCTCGATGACCTTGCACTGCGTGCGCGGAAGAGTCGAGGTGCAGCTCGACGGCAACATGAAGCTGCTGGAGGCCGACCAGGTCATGTACCTCGCCGGCGGTTTGCCGCACGGCCTTCATGCGCTGGAAGAGAGCAGGCTGCTCATGACCCTCGTGCTGCCTGCCATCCGCACCGATTGAGGCGGGCGAGGCACGCCGCTGTAGCCCTGCGCGGCGCAGCCTAACGAAGCACGTAGCTCGCCAGCACTGCGGCCTGGATGCGCCGCCGCTTGGAGGACGTGCACGCGTTGCGCCCCAGGACACCGGCGATTCACTAGTTCACTGCCAGCGCCGCGCTGTTGGGTATCGGCTGGGCAGGGCGACTGTCGGGTGATGAGCTGTGGACGCGATCCACCAACTTGGTGGGCGTCGCGGCGGCCGGAGTCGGGGTAGAGAGCATTTGATTTGGTGGGGTCATGCCGCCAACGACATCGTCGACATGTTGGACGCGAACCCCGGGTACCAACGGGCGAAATCATTGCGGAGTTGGCCGTCGATGACGCGGACCCGCACCTGCAGCAGCATGTGCGCGCTGCGTGGATTCCAGCGCATCTGCTGCGACTTCGACATCCGCTTGTCGATGATCTGACTCACGGCGGACTCGACGAAGGCGCCGGAGATGCGCCGTCCTGCTCTGTAACGCCGCGCGTAGTTGGGCAGCGAGTCTGCGTTGTTGCGCAGGTAGCCGAGCAGCTCGAGGGTGAGCTTTCGAATCTGGCGCGCAGCCGGCTTGCGACACACCGTCGATTTGCCCAGGACGTACAGCATCACGGTCAGGCGCCGCATGGCTTCCTGCGCTCGGCCATGCCAGAGGCGCCACGTCAGTCCGCCGGCAAGCCTCGACAACCAGTCGTGGTCGGCGGATCTGAGCTGACTCGCCGTTGGCCGACCATGGACGACAGCGTTGAGCTTGCCCACACGTTGTCTGAGGTGGTACCAGTCCAGGATATGCCTCACACGGGGCAGCGTCGACAACTGCTACTGGCGAAGCTGCACGTCACCGTCGGTGAAGACCTCCATCGGCAAGTCGTGCCCGCCAAACGAAGCGATGACGCCGCGCACCCGCGCGTGCGAATGCGGATCAACCGCCCGCACGGCGATGCGGCCAAACAGGCTGCAGTAGTGGGCGTCGTGGTAGTCCTTGATGGCGCGATTCTGGCCGCAGGATTTGCACCGGCGCTGGTTGGCGCACAGCAGCTCAACCTGACGCCTGACGACCTGGGCCTGCAAATGCGCAAGCGCTGCTTTGCCGTTCGCCAGACTCAGGCCCAGTGTCTCGATGTTCCAGCGTGAGCAGCGGCTGCGGATCCGACTCGACCGCTCCCTCAAGAACCATCAGACTGAGCTTGATCTGCATGGCCATCTCCGAGCAAACAAGGAGGACCGATTCTCAGCCCCCGCCGGTGCCGGCTCGCCAAGATGTCAGCGGCTGCTCACCCCACCAAATCAAATGCTCTCGGGGCGTCATTGGATCTCCAGGATCTGCGCGTTTGCGCGCGCGCCCAGATCCATTGACCGGGTACGTAGCAGTTTGCCGGATTCACTGAAATAGTAATTGCAGTTGTCAGAGGTGGTGACGCGCGGTGCGTCCCACTGCACGCACAAGCGTCCGTCGTCCTCGAACTTCCATGCGCCACGACCCATCTTGCCGCTCTTCTGGTCCTTGTAGAAGACATTGCCGTCGCCCCTGACATACCACCTGAAGGTGCTACCTGTGATCAACTGGATGAAGGTTTGATTCTTGCCCACGAACATCTGCTCCAACTCGGCTTTGCCCATGAATCGGCGTTCGGTGGGTCGCATTTCCGCCGAACTGGCCAGCGCCTTCTTTGCAGCCGACTGGATTGCGGGAGGCGGCGGCGCCTTGGATGACACCAACTTCTGTCGGGTTGAAGCGAGATCGGACTGCAGTCGATCGATGCGCTCGACAGCGGCGGGCGGCGGCGCTGTGGCCGCGGCCGCTTTCGCGACCGGCCCGGAGGGCTTTTCGCGCGCAAGGCGCGGTTCCTGTGCTGTCGCAGCCGGAAGGGCGGGCTGTTGATGGGCAGCTGCGAGCAATTGTCGTTCTCGCGCGAGCTGCGATTCAAGCAACTTCACCCGGTCTTGCAGGGCCCGCTCCGCCACGGTGGGGGCCGAACGCGCCGGGTTGAAACTGAAGTCGGACGTCAGTGAGGTGTTAACCCACGGCACCTGCCTCCCGTTAGTGTCGCGTAGAACGCGCATCCTGACGGTCTTGAACATCTGCTCGACCTCCAACCCAGGCACCATCATTTCCTGCGCCAGCGCGCGCGTGTAGACGCTATTCTTGCCAGTCGGGCCATCTTCCGCGGGAGCGCCAGGCGCAGATGCGTAGGCGATCAAGGCACCGCGAGCGCCCATCTCTGCCAACCCGCCGGCGGTGGCGATGCTGCGCGTGCGGCCGGCGAACGGGTTGTCGCGGCAGGCGTCCAGAATGACGATGCGCACACCTGCCGCGCCGCCGGCGCGGTCAAGGCGGCTAAGAAACAGCTCCTCAATATCGATTGACTCGTCTTTCACCTCCTCTTGGTCTCTGAGGTTGAGGTCCACTGGCAACAGGTAGTTGCGCCCATCGATCTGAACGCCGTGGCCAGCGTAATAAAAGACTGAGGTCACGCCTGCCTGCTGCGCTCGCCGCGCAAACTCTCGCAGCGCACGACGAAAAGGCAGCACCGCGAGGTTGATCTGCTCGTTGACCTCGAACCCCAATTTACGCAGGTTGGCTGCGATCAAGTGAGCGTCGTTCTGTGGATTCGGAAGCGGCACGGCGGGATAGTTCGAGTTCCCTACCACCAGAGCGATGCGCCGGTCCCGTGGCTGCACATCGGCTGCGAGGGCATCCGTCCAAGCACCTATCAGAGTGCCGAGAGCTACGATGAATGCAAGAGACCGCATCGCAAGAATGTCGACGAGACCGGACCGCTCTGCAACATGTATTTCGGGGCGCTGCCTGAACTCCAAGGCGGCGGCCGGCCTGCTGAATACTTCCACGCCCAAATGCCTCGGACGGCCCCCGGCGAGGGGAGCCGACGGTCAAGATTGTCGTTCGCCCTCAATGGGTGCGAAAAGTCGTGACAGCTTGAGAACAGGCCGATGCGTGCCCGGCGCGCGGAGTACGACTATCTTGGAGCGGCCATCAAGCGAGGAAGCGCCGCAGCAGATCGCACTATTCATGAATCTTCGGCTCTGTCGGGCGGGCGATTGCCTGTATCGATCATCCGAGCCACTGCGCTCACCTGGGCGGCTCCTGCCCGGAAATGCCCGTACTTCTCGAGATTGAACCGGTACGTCCCGCGGAAATTGATGTGCAAGAAGTGTGCGGGTCCGATCCGGCGAAGCCAGTCGTCCTCCATCGGTATGCCGGTGGCCCTGAGACGGGCAACAACGCTGTCCATGCGGCTGGTGTTCCAGGCGAGCACGATGTTCGTGAGCAGGGCGTGCGCCCCGGAGATCGCCACCATTTCCTGCCTGCGCCGTCCCGGGTCCTGCGCTATCTGCCCGCCGTTGCCTTCAGGCACACTACTGTTCTGAGTTGGAATTCAGCTGGGACGGGTTTGGGCGCCGCGCTAGTGCGGCTGAAGCGTCTGCTGATGGCGGTGGCAAACCTCAAAGCCCAAGCTCAGCCTGCTGCGAGGCGGGGCGACAAGATTGCGCCCTTCATTGAACTCTTCGATGCAGCTGTGTCCGACGATCTCAATACTGCTGTCGCGCTCACCGTGCTGGAGGACGTGGTTGCCGCGAAGAAAATCAATCCGACTCAAAGACTCGCGGCAATAGCGGGTATGGACGCGGTGCTGGGACTCGTCGCTCGAGGTTCGAGAGTTTGGCGAAATTGAGCCGGCGTTTCGGGCTGCGTCCGACGCGCGCGCTGGCGCGCTGCTGGTGTCGGCTGGTCCGCGGTTGTTCCAGAATCAAGAATACCTTGTGGAACTGGCCGCCCGTCACCGACTACCCGCCATGTACGAGCTTCGTCCGTTCGTCGATGCCGGAGGTTTGATCTCCTTTGGCGCTGACATCTACGACATCTGGCGTCACGCCGCCCTCTACGTGGACAAGATTTTGCAGTGTGCGAAGCCGTCCGATTTGCCGGTCGAACAGCCCACAAAGCTCGAGCTCGTCATCAACCTTAAAACCGCGGCGGCTTTTGGATTGGCCATTTCGCCTTCGCTGCGTTTGCGCGCGGACGATATTAGTCGATGACTTGGCGACGCCGCGTAGTCGTCGGGGCGCGTCGACATCGCCGGCCAGCTGGTGGCGAGTTCGCTGCGCTGGGCATCAGGCGGCGACGGCCTCGCATGAAGCCGCCTGCACGGGGATATGGCCGCGCTCTTCCTTGATGCGGTTGGCCTCGTCGACGAAGACCAGCTTCGGTCGATGCGCCGCCACCTGCGCCTCGGGCACCAGGCCGAAGGCCGCGATGATGATCAGGTCGCCGACAGCGGCGCGCCGCGCGGCCGACCCGTTGACCGAGATGATACCCGTGCCGCGCTCGCCGCGAATCGCATAGGTCACGAAGCGCTCGCCGTTGTTGATGTTCCAGATGTGGACCTGCTCGTTCTCGGCCATGCCCGCGGCATCGAGCAGGTCTTCGTCGATGGCGCAGGAGCCTTCGTAGTGCAGTTCGCAGTCGGTGACCGCGACACGGTGGATCTTGGACTTGAGGAGGGTGCGAAACATGATCGGAGGGTCCTTTCTCTGAATGCAAATGGTTGGGTGTCAACCTGCGGCTGACACGACGGTGGCCGGAGCGTACGCCACGAGCACCGTGCGACGGCACAGGCTGGACGTTGGTCGGCGAAGGATGCGCAGGGCCTCGAGGTCCAGCCAGAGGCGGCCGACTTGGCCAGTGGATCGAATGGGACCACGGTCGGCCTCGACGGCGGCTATCTGCGGCTTTGCCACCCTGTCGAGGAAAAATCGTTCGAGGTCGTCGCCGGCCGCGCCATGCGCGCCGGGGTCGGTCAGCGCAGCGTGGCGTTCGTTTGAACGGTTGACGAACATTCCCGCGAGCGGGTCCGCGGTTTCCTGGCTTCGTTCGGCGGGCAGGATTTGCTGATGGAGGTGTTCTCGGACGGCGACATCGAGCTTCGCCAGTGGCAGCTGTCGACACTGCTCCGTGTGAGACATATCCTGGACTGGTACCACCTGCGACGACGAGTGGGCAAACTCAAAGCCTCATCCATGGCCGGCCAACGGCCAGTCAGCTCAGAGTCGCTGACCATGACTGGTTGTCGAGGCAGGCCGGCGGATTGAAGTGGCGGCTTTGCGTGTCAAAGCAGGTTGACGGGACTCAGGCCGCGAGCCGGTGCTGCAAGAAGAATCGCAGCATTTCGTGCGAGGCATCGGGGCCGGAGGCGTCGTTCAGCCGGATCGTTTCACTGCCGCCTGCCCAAGCATGGCCAGCGCCATGCACGATCCAAAGCTCGCGAGCCGGCACGCCGCCGGGACCGTAGTCGACCGAACGCGTGTAGGCACGTCGTCCTTCGCTGGCATCCGTGGTGGCGCGCAGCGATTCGACGGGCAGGGGCTGATCCCGCGCAATTCGGGGTGCGCCGTGAATGGCCTCGGCGTTGGACGGATGCACTAGCGCGTCTGCGTCACCGTGGAAGACGATGCTCGCGACGGTATGAGGGAGCTCTTCGTCCAACGACGCAGCGTCATCACGATCCGTGCGCGCACGGGGGCCACCGGACATCAATCGCATTCCCGAATACACGTCGTGCGCAAGGCCGGCGGGAGCGCCGGAGTGCACACCGAGCGCGGCGTACAGCCTTGGATAGTCTCGTCCCAGCACCGCGGCCATCGCGCCGCCGGCCGACATCCCGGCCACGTAGACCCGCGCCGGGTCGATGTCGTGCTCGTGCATCACCTCCCGCGTCATGGCTGCGATCACGGCGGCGTCGCCCTCGCTGTTGGAGGGGTCCTGCAACGCATACCACGTCCAGCAGCGCAAGGGGTGGGCAGATAGCGACTGCTCGGGATACAACACCAGCACTCCCGACGACTCGGCGGCTTCGTTCATGCGAGTGCCGGCGGCGAACTCCTCGGCGCTCTGCGAACAACCGTGCAGCATCACGAGCAAGGGCGCCTGGCGGCGGCTGCGCCGCGCCGGTTCGTAGAGCATGTAGCGACGCTGCGTACCCTTGCCGTAGTGGCCTTCGGTGAATCGTCCTGAAGCCACTTGCTTGGCACCTGCCGCTGGTCGTCGCAGGCCCGCGACCACGTCACGCGCTGAACGCAGCGGCGCGCTACCCGCGCGGATCAGCCAGGCCTTGCACCATTGCCAGACGGCACGCGGCCCGGTTGGGACCGCATCGACCTTCGGTTCGGGGCGCCGGCTCGTTCGATTGAAGAGCGCCACGTTATCTCGCCCTCGGCGGCGGCGCGTTGGATTGCTGCTTTGGTTCTGAGGCACCGTTCGCAAGGCTGGGTGAATGCTGCATAAGTACCTGTGGAAGGCGTGCGATGCACGAAGACGGCGTGAGCACGGCGCCCCCGCAGTCTCGGCGGCGGGGCACGCAGGCAGGCGCATTGCCTGTTTGGCCGGGACGTTTCGCTCGGGTCGGCCGCCAAAATCTCGGTGCCGCCAGAAAAAGCGGCCCGACCTGGGCTCGGCCGTTCAATCGACCCCCGGCATCCAGAGCGCAGGGGCCGTCGGGATCAGGCTTCGATCGTCGCGAGTGCGCGTTGCGTGGTCTCGGTAACCTTCGCGACGTTGGCGGTCACGGTGTTGGAGACCTGCTTGGCCGCCGTGTTCGCGCCATCGTAGGCCTTGTTCGCGGCATCTACTGTCGACTTCGCCAGCGCCAGAAATTTCTCGGCACCGGGGGCGCCCTTAATGGCGCCGTTGACCGCGTCCAGGAACTTGCCTTGCCCGTCAGCGATTTGCGCTTCGAGGGTGGCGCGCCGGGCCTCGGCGATGCGCGCGAAGATCGCCTGCACTTGGCGCCCATAGGCTACGGCCTTCTGCGGCGCGGCTTTCAGCGTTTCGGTCTGGAGCTTCAGCAGTTCGGCCGGGCTCTTCGCCAGCAGCGCGGCATGGCTGGTTTCCTGGGCTTCGGCCAGCACGGTCTTGATCGTCTGCAGGTTCAGCGCGCTCAATTGCTCCGCGCTTTCGAACGCTTGTGAGTTCAGGCTGAACAGGGTGTCAATGGAGGCCTTGGCGGGGGCGGCGAACTGGTCAAGCTTCGTGATCATGAGGGACTTTCGGTGGGGTTGGACAAAGAGCGTTTGCTGCGCTGCAACATGACCCAGTTTATCCCTGGTTTTCCCTAGTGCAACCGACTATTGCTGCACTGCAGCATATTAGAGGAGTGCGATTAAAGAGTGCTCGGCCTGCGATATGACACAAAGCAACTCTGGGGCGGCTGGTCCGCTGCCGTGCACCTGCACCCAGCACCGGGCGCCCATGCCATTGATGCGCTCGTCGCCCTCGCTCCGTAGGGGGCGCCCAAGACGTAGCAGACTGGCCGCTATGCGGGCGCTCTGGCAAAACCTCGTTTGCTTGGCGCTTGCGCCGACTATCAATCTTTGATAGCGTAGATCAAGGAGCCCGCATGCCGTCCAGCTACGTTTTAGGAAATCACTTCGAGAGCTTCGTCCGCCGGCAGATTGACTCCGGACGCTATCAAAGCGCAAGCGAGGTCATTCGAGACGGGCTGCGTCTGCTCGAAGAGGAAACCGCCTTTAAGCAGGCGAAGCTCGAGGCGCTGCGCGCCGACATCCAGGCTGGGATCGACAGCGGGCCAGGTCGACCACTCGAGGACGTCGCCGCCAACTTGAAGTCTCGCTATCGGCACTGGGCTGAAAAGGGCGCGCCACCAAGTGCGGTGTGAGATCTCGCCACTGGCCGAGGCCGACCTGCTTGAGATTGGCGACTACATCGCCCAGGGCAACCCGGCGGCTCTGGTGCAAATCTTCCGAGCGGCCGAACGACTTCGTGAGTGCGTGCGCGCCTGTCAGGCCGGAAGCACCGCCTTCCAAATTGAGGGCGCGGCTTGGCCCGCAGTGCGGAGCCGGCCCAGATTGAACTGGCCTTTGCGGATGCGATGCAGCAGTTCGACGCCGGCGATCGTCACGGCCACGCGTTCGAAGACCTTGAAGCCGAGCATGGGCCTGATGCGCGACTTCACACCTCGATGGTCCTGCTCGACCATACTGTTCAAGTAGCGCGATGATCGCAGCCGAGTGTTTTTCCAGCGAGGACTCTGCTCGGGCAACCCGCACCGCGCGATGCGAGGCGGCGTAGCCATCGAGCGTGATGCTTATCGGAGGTCGTCCTTGAGTCTGCAGCGCCTTGCGAAAGAATGCCTTGGCCGCCTTCACATCGCGGTTGGCGCTCAGGCGAAAGTCGACCGTCTGGCCTTCTCGATCAACGGCACGATAGAGATAGGTCCGCTTGCCGCGGATCTTCACGTAGGTTTCGTCGACGCGCCATGAGCGACCGCGCCTGGCGAGCGAATTGATTCCAGCGTCTCTCAAACTCGGGCACGAAACGCTGGACCCAGCGCATGATCGTCGTGTGGGCCACCGCCAGGCCGCGCTCGGCCATCATCTCTACGAGGTCACGAAGGCTCAGCTTGAAGCGCAGGTACCATCGAACGCACAGGACGATGACCTCACGCTCGAAGTGCCGGCCCTTGAAAAGTTCGTCCATGCTTTGCAGCCTCTGCGCCATCGATTCGCCCTCAGTTCAAAGGCCACAGCGTAACCAGGGCGAGATTTGCACCAGAGCCCGCCCAGTGACCCTATGATCGGAAATCATAGGATGGGTTGCTTGAAAGCTGGGCCAGCGTGCTCAGCCTCCTGACGGCGCTCGTCGCTGTAGGCGCGGCCACCCTCGACGTCGACGGCATCGCCTCGCACCGGGCATATCTGCAGTACTGGGGCATCGACGCCGGTGTCTTCCCTCGATCCACGGACTTGATCTTGATCGACGGTTACTACGGTCTGGTGAATCAGTCGGCTCTCGCGCTCCTTGGGATTCTTGCTCACTGCGGGTGGTGGGCCGCTGGTGCCGTGGGATTGGCCGTGTATCTTGAGCCTACCCCGTCCTTCGCCACCTGGCATGTTCTGATGGGTTCATCGGCGAGCCATTTTCGAACGCTCTACCTGCTCGTCCACGATCTCCAGCGCGCGGCCCACGTCCGGTGCCGCACTCAGTGAGCCGAATGCGCAGGTGACACCGACGCCACGGTAGTCGCGCCCCTTGGGGTTCGGGATGTCGTCGAGCCCCTGGGCCTTCGCGTAGCGGTCGACTTCCTCGACGAAGCGGCGTAGCACAGCCGCCACGTCGTCATGCGCGAAGGCGCGACCCGGCAGGCCGGCCAGGATCGCGGAGAACTCATCGCCGCCCTGGCGGAAGAGAAAGATCTGGGCTCGCTGCGCGAGCCCGACTTCGAGCGCTTGGCGGAAGAAGTCGGTGAATGGCTTGAATATCCGTTCGCCCACACCTGACCAGTTGAGTGCGGCGTTCGCGCCGCTGACATTGCGGATGTCGAATGCGACGCAGAAGGCCTGCACCTTGTTCGAAAACGCGTAACGAAGCGTGAGCTCGGCCACGTCCCGGCGTCCGCGGTTCCAGTAGCCGGTCAGCTCGTCTTTGAAGAAGGCTTCGGTGCTGGGTCGGATTTCCTCGAAGTAAAGGTCGACCGGAGTCGGAATGACGGAATGCTGTTGCATGGACATGGTGCCTGTCAGGACCCGGCCTGTTTGAGGAAGTCCATGGGTTCGATCTTCACGATGCATTCTTCGCCATATTCCTTGTCGAGGAGGTACTGCAACGTGTGCCTGAAGTTCTGGATCTCCCTGCGCTCGAGCACCTCTTGACTGGCGGCAGAGCTTTTGAACTGCCCGGAAGTCAATTCAATAGTCTTGCGCGAAGCAAGCAGAGTGTCGGGAATGTCGATGACAGAGATCGCGGCGTTGTGCCCCGGCGCACACGTGTTCAAAAGATGGAAGGTGTACTTGCGCTCACCGGCTTTCACGTGAGAACTCGGCAAGTCCCCGACTTTGATCGGCAAGCTGTGCTTGGTAATTTCGCTGATTGAGTACGGAACCACAATATGGAGCGAGAACACGTCGTAGCTCAGTTCGTACTCCAATTCGGAGGATCCGCCCGTGGGCCCGGCCTTCTCCTTCTTGCTCACGGTGAGGTGCCGCCTAGCGCTGAGTTCTCTCACTACGTTGCTGATAAAGCTGTCGAAATAGCCGACGGCCAGTGAAGTCGACGGAAGAATTCCGATCTCGGGCCGGCGCAGTTCGTCGGCGATTGCCAGCCGGATCGATTCGCAGGCCGGCCTAACGGCCGCGAACAGGTCGCCGTCGCCCGGCTTCTTGTAGGTTGCCATCACGATGCCCGCGTTGTCCGAAATGACCTTCACGCCTTCCTCATGCAGCACGAAGGCGCGTCGGCGACCAAGGCGCCCGAGCGAAAGACCATGCTCAAAGACCACGTTGTCGCGCGCGGCCAAATATGTCAGGCCGCGGCTGGTCACGGCATCGTCCGGTGTAACTACAAGAATCGCGAAGTCGACCACGCCGAGCTCGTGCAAAATGGATTCGAGATAGCTTGTGTTCAAGTGGAAGAGGCCCTTACGGGTCCACAGCTTCACGTCCATCCTAGATTTAAAAAAGCGCTGGACGGCTTCCGCGGTCGTGAGGCCCTCTTTGGACGAGCCGATGAACATCGTCGGCCTCGTGGTGCGTCGCATGGTGTGATGGGCGCGCCGCTCAGCGCCGGAATCTCGCACGCAGCGGCTGATGCACGTGCGGGTCGTCTCGCCGCAGTTCTTTGATCTCGTTGCGCAGGCATTCAAGCCAACGCAACCGTGCGTGACGCTTGATGCGATCGACGTCGCGCACGAAGATCCCGAGGTCGGCGATGCGCCAGTCGGGCTTGGCCGAGGCGGGCAGCCGCTCGGCCAGTGTCGAGAGCGCGAGGCGGCCACGTTGGCGGTCATAGCTGTGCTCGGCGAGCATGTCGCGCTCGATGCTGGGCACCGAGGAGTTGTTGTGTATCGCGCTGAACAGTGACCGGCCCGGGTTGATCGGCAGGTGGAGCTTCTGCGCCGCGACCGCTGGCCAAAGCCAATGTTGCACGGGCCATCCCCACCACGCGGCGCTCCCACCGCTCGCGTCCGCATCCCCCTTGCCCTCTGCCTTGATTGCCATAGAAGCTCCTACTCAACGCCCCATTGCTTTCGATACTAGCATCCAGAAGTCGGGGGTGAGAGAGTTCGATGACAACGACAGTTTTGAGTCGTTCGGCGGGAATCCTGCTTACCAGCGGGCGAAGTCATCGCGCAGCTGACCATTGATCAGAAAATGATGCAGCCGGGCGAATTGCATGCCATGGACAGGCGTCAAGGTTCGTCGTGTTTGCCCCTCGGTGAATCCATCATCCGAGCCACCGCGCGCACTTGCAGCGCCCGTTCGGAAGTACCCGACCACGGTGTCCACACTGCGGTGCCCCGTCGTCGCCATCGTCTCCTGCAGAGACATGTTCTGCCTGCCGGCTTCTGTGACGAACCCCGAGCGCAGCGAGTGCGCCGAGAAATCCTCTCCCACGCGCGCGAGCGCACAGCGCGCCTTCACGATGTCGCGCACCGCCGTCCCCGAGAGCCCGTCGGTGCCCAGTTTCCCGTGTGCGCCGGAAGAGGGGACCTGAGTCGATGCCGCTGGCCCTGAGCCAGGCCTCCAGTGCAACGGCGGCCGACCCCACGACCGGCTTCACATCTTCCGGCCGCACCTTCCCGTTGTGGTTCGTCTTGGAGCTTGCCAGGGTATAGAGAAACGTTCCTTCGTCGGCGCGGTGCAGGTTCTCGAAGACCGCTTCTGATACCTCCGAGCGCCGGCGTCCCCCGGAGGCCCAGGCAAAGAGGAGGAGGGCGCGATCGCGCTTGCCCTTGAGCGACTCGTCGCAGGTCTCGAGCACCGCCTCCATGGGCTCCCTGGTCAGCGCGCGTTGCTTCCGGGGCAGGGCGTTGCGTTTCGCATAGGCTTTTCTCGTCTTGGAGAGCAGCGCCTTCAAGAGAGCAACTCATTTCCTGGGGGTGTGCAGTGCAGCAAGTAAGCTGCAGGCATGGAAACCGGGGCGTCGTCTTCTGGGCAAGAAGTCCTCCAGCTGCGAGTTGTGCTGCGCAGCGTCAGCCCGCTGATCTGGCGCCCGCTGCTTGTGCGAAGTGATACGAGCATCGCCCGGCTGCACCAGATTCTGCAGATCGCGTTCGGATGGCAGGACATGCACCTGCACCGTTTCGAGATCCGGGGCCGGGAGTACGGGGTCCACCAGGATGGAGGCAACTTCTTCGACACCAGCGCTCACGCGGCCTTGATCGGCCAGCTCAAGCTGCGGCGCCTGGAACGATTCACCTACGAATACGACTTCGGCGACGGGTGGATGCACGATCTGCGCATCGAGGCCACCTTCCCTCTCGACCCCAAGCGGATGTACCCCGCGTGCATCGCAGGCCGGCGCGCAGCGCCTCCGGATGACTGCGGCGGCCCGCAGGCGTTCATGGCTAACCGATCGGCGAGAGCGATTCCTGGAACGACCTCGATGACTTGATCGATGCGGTGGGCGAGGAGGACTGGGACATCCTCAGTCACTATCACCCCGAGCGCTTCGATCGGCGCGCCGTCAATCGCAGGCTTGCTGCTTTGGGCCGTCAATCCCAGGAAAGGTGAGCCCATGAAATTCACCGTTCAAGTTCGCATCGAGGATTCCGGGGCGCAACCGCTCACGTTGCCAATTCACACCAGCGATCGTCCCTGTGCCCAGGTACAAGATGTTGGACTCGCCTTCGAAGACGCCAAGACCATCCTCGCGCAACTGCAGCAAGCGCTTGTGCGGGCCCAGCTGGAACGCTACTTGATCGACCACCGCAAGGGCCAGTTCAATCTCCGCAGGCTGCCCCCTCGAGGCCAAGCTGCGCCCGCGATCTGGAATGCCGTGCTTTCGGCATAACCTGCGCGCGGCCTTTGGCGTTCTTTCACTCGCTGCGCGGCAAGGCGCGTAGGGCGTAGCCCGAAGCGGCTTGCCGCGCAGCGACCGCTCTCTTCGGGGGTGGCCATCGTGAAGACCGGATAAGTTTGAGGTGCGACCCACCAAACTTGTCTTGAAGGAAATCACGATGACCAACCCAACTATGGCATTGGCCGAGCTCGCTGAGAAGGGAGCCGATGTCGACGTCCTGCGCCAGATGGTGCATGTATGGACCCGACGCCTCATGGAACTCGATGTCGAAGGCCGCTGCGGCGCCGCCTAGGATGAGAAGAATCCCGAGCGCCTCAACAGCCGCAACGGCTACCGTGAGCGCACCTGGGACATGAGCGGCGCCTCCAAGAGCCAGGTCAGCCGGTTGTGCGGGGAGCTCGACGAGCGCGTGAACACCTTCCTGGGACGGCAGATCGAGGGCGACTGGCCCTACCTGTGGGTCGATGCCACCTACGTGAAGACGCGCGAAGCCGGGCGCATCGTGAGCGTGGCCGTCATAGTGGCTGTCGGCGTGAACACCGACGGCCAGCGCGAGGTGCTGGGCTTGAAGGTCGGGGCCTCCGAGGCCGAGCCGTTCTGGACCGAATTCCTGTGCAGCCTGAATCGCCGGGGCCTGCGCGGCGTGAAGCTCGTCATCAGCGATAGCCACGAGGGCATCAAGGCGGCCGTCTCGAAGGTCCTGAAGGCCACTTGGCAGCGTTGCCGAGTTCACTTTATGCGCAACGCCCTGGCGCATGCCGGAAAGACGCAACGGCGCATGGTCTCGGCCGCCATCGGCACGATGTTCGTGCAGGACTCGGCTGATGCAGCACGGGCGCAGTGGCGATCGGTCGCCGACCAGCTCCGAGACAAGTTCCCCAAGCTCGGCGCCCTGATGGACGACGCGGAGAACGATGTGCTGGCCTTCATGACTTTCCCGCGGGCGCACTGGACGCAGATCTACAGCACGAACCCCTTGGAGCGGCTGAATGCGGAGATCAAGCGGCGCACGACCGTGGTGGGCATCTTCCCCAACGACGCCTCGATCACGCGGCCCGTCGGCGCAATGATGCTCGAGCAGAACGACGAATGGTCGCTCAACCGGCGCTACATGCAGCTGGAGGGCTTGCAGACCCTGAGCGATACTGCGCCCACTCGGCTGTCTGCTGTGGCTCGCTGAGTACCGTGCAGCTCAGCCTTCTCCGGGCTGTGGAGCTAACCACGGAATGGGACGCGACCCGGATCTGGGCCCAGCGCTCGAGCCTCCTGGATCCAGCCGGTCGACTATGGGACGACAAGCCGCTTACCGCGCAGCTGTAGGACTTCTTGTCCAAACGACGCCCCGGTTTCCATTCCCGCCGCTTACTTTGCTGCCCTGCACACCCCCAAGAATGAGATGCTCCCCTGCGTGCCACTGGTGCCGATGAGCCGGTAGTCGTTGCGGCCCCGGTCGTTGACCACGATGGTGCCGGCGCCAGAGTCGATCCACTGCGCGACCTTCACGTCTGCCACCTTGCCGTTGGTGACGCCGAAGCACGGCAGGCAGCCGCCGTGGTCAAGCACCGGGTGCAGCTTCACTGCGCCCTTGGTGCATCGACCCTCTCGTCGCCAAACAGCCAAACAGCCAGCCAAGCGCCAAGCGACAACCGCGACGCGGCGCGCGGACCGATGACATAAACTCCCTTACCTGAATTTTCTTGCAGAGGAGTACAGGTTGGATCCGGCTTGTGCAGCGGTCTCATGAAAGCAATTCTGAAGACAGGTTCGCAATCACGCCCGCGAGCGAAGGGTCCGGGCAAAGACAAGCCATCTGACGGAGGCAAGCTCAAGATCGGTGACGATTGGAATGCCATCCGGATCATCGCGCTCTCGCAGAGCAATCCGCTCAAGGCCATCGCCGAGTTCGTCGAAAACAGCATCGACGCCCACGCAAAGAACGTCACGATCACCCGCGGCCGGGACCACGGTGCGCACTATCTCTCGATCAAGGACGACGGCGATGGCGTGCCCCGCGACGAGGGGGGCTTGCCCAATTTCAAGTATGTCGCAACCCATATCTGCGACTCGATCAAGCGGCGTCTGAAGACCGAGGGTCGTGGCAATGGACTGCAGGGCGAGTTCGGCATCGGACTCTTGAGCTTTTGGACAGTCGGCGACACGTTGACGATGGTCTCGGCCGGCATAGATCAGCGCGCCTACCAGATGTCGATGAGCAGGGGCGACTCTCGCTACGAGGTCACTCAGCGGCGTGTGCTGTTCGCCGAGCGCGGCACCGAGCTCAAAATCAGTCCGCTGCTTGAGGGCATCCGCAACTTGAGCGGAGAAAAGATTCAGTGGTTCCTTGCTTCCGAGCTGCGCGATCGCCTACGCAATGAGCATGTCCGGGTGATCGTGATCGACAATCTCGCGCGCAAACAGTACGAAGTCGAGCCTCGAGCGTACGAAGGGAGACTTCTGCACCAGTTGCCGTCCGTGCGCACTCCGTTCGGAGATGCCTACGCAGAGCTGTACCTTGCGCAGCCGGCCGACAGTTGCCGGGTTGTGCTGAGCCGGTCCGGGACAAGGGTCATCGAGGATCTTGCAACGCTGCCAGGGCTTGAGAGCGTGCCTTGGTCCTCTCGATATCTTCAAGGTCTGGTGGACGCGCCGTTCCTGAATCTCACCCCGGGCACGCGCAGCGGCGTTATCCACGACGAGCGGTTCGCCGCCCTGCTTGAAGCGTTAAAGCCTCTCGAAGCCGCAGTGAACGTTGTCATCGAGGCCCAGTTGCGAGCCGAAGAGGAGCAGGCGAGCCAGCAGTCAATGCGTGCGATTCAGCGAGCGTTTCGAGAGGCACTTCTGGCCCTCCCGCCCGAAGAATACGACTGGTTCGACATTCAGGACCGCGAAAATCGTGACGGCGGAACCGCCAAACCGGCGAGAGGGGATGCCTCGCTGCCGGACGGAATTTCCGGTCTGGGCGTTGAAGAGCCGTCGGTAAATGGGAGCGAACAGCTGCAGTTCTTCGACCACGCGGGCCCGTTGTTCGGTGTCGTCGTATCGCCGGCGGCGAGCACGGTGCCGGTCAAGGAGCGACGGCGCTTCAGGGCGCTGCCGCGCGATCGATCGCGCCGACGTGTGACGCAAGATCTGCTGTTTACCTGGGAGATCGTCGAGGGCGAGGGGTCGATCAATTTCACTGCTGACCAGGAAGTCGAATTTTCAGCGACTGAAACTCCTGGCCTGGTACGCCTGCGAGTGACCGTGAGGCAGCGAGAACTTGGCTTCAGCGCCGAGGCGCTCGTCACGGTGACAGATAGCCTCGACCTCCCCATGAATCCGGCGGTCTCGAATGCGCGGGGACTGCCGGGCTATACGTTCGAACGGGCAGCAGGGGCCCTCTGGAGATCGCGATTCGATGCCGAGCGCAACGTCATCGTCGTGAACAACGGGCATCGAGACTTCGTTTTCGCGACTAAGAACCGCGCATTACAGCTTCGATACCTGGTTCGGTTGTACGTCAAAGAGCTCGTGCTCAAAAACTTTGCGGGAGTGCCCGTGGAACAGCTGCTGGAGCGGACGGTTGAGCTCTCACTATATGCCGAAGAAAAGCTCAAAGCTGGCTGAAGGGCACCGCGCGCACCTGCGGCGGACGACCCGGCAATTGCCAGGCCAGCGCAAGCGTCAAGGCAATGAATCAAAACGCGGCGGCTGGCCTGTCCTCCGCAGAGATTCCATCCGACTCGATGAAGAGCCCGCAAGGCGTGGGTATGGCACCATCAGGGCATGGTCCTCGTCGTTCGGATCGCATTCGGGCTGCTCCAAGACGCCTTGCGGTGGCTGGCGCTGCGGATGCGTTCCGCAGAAGATGTACGGGTCGAGAATCTCTTCCTGCGTCGCCAGCTGGCCCTGTACGTCGAGCG
>NZ_JASZYM010000034.1:0-35257 GCF_030317005.1 Variovorax sp. J22R115
ACTGGCTGCATCACTACAACTGGCACCGCCCGCACCAGGGCATAGGAGGCGTTGCTCCCATGACCAGACTCAACAAGTCAAGAAATAACCTCTTGACGCTTCACAACTAGCGGCGCGAGCCACCGTCCGATCATCAAGCTTCATGGCTGTGCGTCGCGTTCGAATACAGTGGTGCTGACCCGTGTTGAGTACGAAAGACTCGCTGCACAGCGGGAGTATTTGTCGCTTCTGGCATCTCTGTTCGAGCATCACACGATGCTATTCGTCGGCTTTGGGCTTAATGATCCACGCGATCTGGACAACATTCTGCGGCAGGCTCGACTCGCAGGGGCAGCGGAAAGCGAGAAGTTCGCCCTGCTGCCATCGAAAAGTTGCGCCGAGATCGCCAGTAGGTTTTCTCAGATTCAGCCAGTCCCCTACGACAGTCATGATGATGTTGCCAAGATCCTGGCGACGCTGGTTCGTTGCGCGGAAACTCGGAACTGACCGGCGCTTCTTGAGATGCTTTCGTCTGCGCGTGGATTGCCGCATGGAAGATCTGACGTGAGTTCGATCGACGCAGTGGCTCGGACTTGCGTAGCCTGGGCCATCCGGTTGTTTTGCTTGGAGGAACGCGAGCTATGAGCTTTAACGCTGTTCCGCCCGCCTCGCTTGTTTCGTCGTTGCGCACAGCACGACGTATCGTGGTCTTGTCTGGTGCTGGAATGTCGGCGGAAAGCGGAATTCCCACTTTCCGAGACCAGGGAAGCGGCCTTTGGTCGCGCTTCGATCCGCAAGAGCTTGCGACGCCTGGGGCGTTCCGGCGCGATCCTGAAACGGTATGGGCATGGTACGAGTGGCGACGCCGCAGTGCGTGCCACGCCGTTCCGCATGCTGGCCATTTCGCGCTGACTGCACTTGCCGCCCGGCCAGAGGTAGAGGCGCTGACCGTCGTGACGCAGAACGTTGATGATCTCCATGAACGCGCTGGTACGAAGGCGGTCCTTCATCTCCACGGGAGCCTGTTTGCGCCTCGCTGCTTCGATTGTGGACGAGCGTACGGCGGTCTCGCGGATTCGTCGGGGCAGGAACTCGACAGCGCCGCGATTCGCCTGACGCCGCCACGATGCGCCACTTGTCATGGCCTGATCCGCCCTGGTGTGGTCTGGTTTGGGGAAGGCTTGCCGGAGGCTGTCTGGCTTGAGGCTCGCCGCACAATTGAGCGTGCGGATCTGGTGTTGGTGGTCGGAACATCCGGCCTGGTATACCCCGCGGCGGACCTACCAGACGCTGCGCGGCGCAAAGGCTGCGCTGTCTCAGTTATCAATCCTGATGCATCCAGTACATCGAGCAGAGGCTCGATGGATTGGCAGATCCAAGCGGGCGTAGGGCTTCCGGCCTTGGTTTCAAAGCTCGATACTTGAGCACACTCGCTGCGCAAGATCGTTGGAGGGTTTTGTCGCGTTAAGCCGGTCGAGGCGGACGAAGTCCGGCAGTTTCGGGTCAACGGACGGCGAGACTGTAGAAGTAGTCGGCATCTGAAAATGCCAGGCCACCGGGGCAGCGCAGCTGCCCCTTCCTGACCATGTGCATGGTCTCGATGCCGGCGATCAGCCGGGCAGCACAGTGAAAGGACTTGAATCCCATCATTGGTCGGATTCGCCGCTTGATGCTTCGATGGTCCTGCTCAACAAGATTGTTCAAGTACTTGGACTGCCGAACTTCGATGGTGACGCCGCTATCGGCGATCAGACCACTCACGGCGGCGGTGTTGGCACCGCTCTTGTCGATCGTGATCTTCTCGGGCACGTCGTGCTGGCCGATCGCGCACTCGAAGAACCGGCGTGCGGCCGCCACGTCACGGCGCGCGGTCAGCAGGAAGTCAACGGTCTGGCCGAGCCGATCGACGGCTCGGTACAGATACTTCCACTGGCCACCCACGAGCACGTAGGTCTCGTCGACACACCACGAGGCCCCCACTGGGTGCTTGCGCCGACGAAACACCTTGGCCAGCACCGGCAGCATCTTCAGTGACCAGCGGTGGACGGTGGCGTGGTCGACCAGCACACCGCGCTCGGCCATCATCTCTTCCAGGTTGCGCAGGCTCAAAGGGTAGGCCGCGTACCAGCGAACGCACACGAGCATGATCTCCAGCAGGAAATGCAAACGCCTGATGACCCCTCGCAGGGTCGAGTTCGCAAGTTGGACGTGCAGCGGTACCATGGCTGCATTGTGGCCGACCGACTATCGCGACAGAACCTCGGCGCGCGCCGCGGCGAATCTCTCAAGCTCGGGCTGGCATTGCACATCGGATTCCTGCGCATGTGCGGCCGTGTGGTCGACGCCTTTCGGATCGTTCCGCCAGCACTTTGGCGCCATCTGGGCAGTGAGTTGGGTGTCGATGCTCCCGAGATCGCGTCGCTACGCGCCTTGTATGGGCGAGGCCGCACCCTATTCGACCACCAACAAGTAGCCTGTGAAGCCCTTGGATTCCGGTGGATGACCGAGCACCAGCGCCGCGCTCTCGTTCGGTCGATGAGTGACGAGGTCGCCCGGTGCGCCGATCGTGAACAACTGGTTGTCTTTGCCCGACGTTGGCTGTACGAACATCGACTGCTGATCGTCCACGATCGGGCCATCCGCGCCTTGATTGCCACCGCCCTCGCCCGTTTCGAGGCCGAAACGTCGGCGTCCATTCGCAGCGTGGTGCCATCTGACTCCCTGGAGCAATGGGGCCAAATGATCTCGCTGCCACACGCCACCAGCGTGACCCATCAAAGCTGGGTGTGGGCGGCGCCCGCTCGGCACTCGACGCGCCAGATCAGCGAGGTGCTTGAACGGATCAATTGGCTTCGAAGCCTTGACGTCCACAAGTACCTGGGCGCCCTGCCCGACCTCATCGTGCGGCGCTACGCACGTCGCCTGGCCTCCAGGCCCCCGCCGTCCGGCGCCAAGATCAAGGAACCAGTTCGCACAGTAGAGGTCGCCTGCTTCCTGCGCTACTGCCTGCTGACCGCCACCGACCAACTGATCCTGATGGTCCAGCGTCGCGTGGCCGACCTGTGGCGTCAGGCCGCCGGTAGTGTCGGAGACACCGCCAACTGGGCTGACCTATATCGATCGCTGCTCAACGAACTTGCGAACATAAGCGCCGAGGGTGGCATTCCAGACTCTGAATTGAGGACTGGTTTGGCGGCCTTGGTCGCGAGCTACCAACAGCGTCGCCCGCCCGGGCGGGCATCGCTCGTGCGAGAGCGCCTGATCGAGGCCATCCGCCCAGTTCGATCCCTGCTGGTGGCGATCGCCAAGTTGCCATGGCAGGCGGCCGGCGACCACCCGGTCATCAGATCACTGGCCAAGCTGCGCGATCTGTACGCTAGAAACGCCAGGAGCCTGCCAGACATCGTTTCACCCCAGCTCGGATCGGTCTGGCGAGATGCCCTCTCGGGCTACGACCGGGAGCGAGCCTTTCGAGCGCTGGAAGTGGCCACGCTTTTTGCCCTGCGTCGATCCGTGCGCAACGGCTCGGTGTGGATCGAACACAGCCTGACGTTTCGTGGCCGAGAGCGCCTGTTCCTGCCCGCCGAGCGCTGGCAGGCCGAAGCCAAGCGGCACTACGCTCGGCTGTCGCTGCCGACCAACCCGGAGGAATTCCTTGTTCCGCTCCTGATGCGCGTGCATGCTGGCGTCCAAGCGGTGGCCGTCGCCGCTCGTTCCGGCGGGCTGCGCATCGACGATGAACTGCACCTCTCGGCGCTCCCGGCGGACGATGAGGATCCTCAGCTCGACAAGCTCCGCGCCAGGCTTGACCAGCGCATCGGCGAGGTGCAATTGCCCGAGGTGATCCTGGCCGTCGACGCGCAGGTTCGTTTCAGCTGGATCATGCTCGGTCGCGAGCCGCGCTCGGCCGACGAACTGCTGATGGCCTACGCGGGCATCCTCGCCCACGGCACCAGCCTCACGGCCGCAGATGGCGCACGCATGATGCCGCAGCCGTCGGCCACAAGCATCCGCCAAAGCATGCGCTGGGCCGGTGACGAACGCCGACTCGGACAAGCCTGCCAGGCAGTGCTGGAGTTCATGCAAGGCCATCCCATTGCAACGACTTGGGGACGCTCCGATCTCGCCTCCTCAACTGCGGCATCTCGCCCCCAAATGTTGCCTTTCAACCTGTTGCGGGTCAGGACCCGAAAACGAGAGCAAGGCGAACGTGACACCGAGCCGGCGGGCGGATTCCTAGCGAGTCGCCCGTTGCGCTTCAGACGCACCGCACGTACAACCGGTACTATCGCCTCGCTCCCAGCGGGGATCCTGGTGTGCTGTAGCTCGTCACCAGTCACGGCACTCCGACTAGCCAAGAGGCGCTACCTTGACCGCTCCCAATGATTTGCCTCTCAAAGTTTTCATTTCGTACTCCCGAAAGGACGAAGCGTTTGCTCAGGAGCTCAAGGCGGGGCTGGAAGTCGCTGGATTCACCTCAATCATTGATAGGCAGGACATCGCTCCAGGCGAGGGCTGGGAAGGTCGTCTAGACCGATTGATTGAGACAGCCGACACCATGGTCTTTGTTCTCTCACCCGATTCGGTGGCATCGCCGCGCTGCGGCAAAGAGGTCGAGAGCGCAGTGACTCTTCGAAAGCGACTCGTGCCCATCGTCTGGCGCAGCGTGCCTGAGAGTGACGTCCCCGAAGCGCTGAAACGAATCAACTACATCTACTTCGATAAGCCGCACATCTTCGGCCCCTCGCTGGTCGCTTTGGCCCAAGCACTTAGAACCGACCTCGCCTGGGTACGCGAGCACAGTCGATACAGCGAGGCAGCAATTCGATGGGACTCGCAAAAGCGCATGGAGGCTTTGCTGCTGCGAGGGGAGGTGCTTGCGGCCGCCAAGCAATGGCTCGAGGCGCAGCCGAAGTCCGCTCCTGAGGCGACGTTGCTCACGCGCGAACTCATAGCTGCCTCAGAGACGGCAGAGGCCGCCCGCAACAACGCCGAGCGCCAACGCCTCGAGGAAATCGCACTGGCACAGGCGCAGCGAGCCGAAGCGCTCGACGCGGAAGGCCAAGCTTTGGCACATGCGGACGAGGCGCGGCGCGGGCGCGCGCTGGCCCTGCGCGTTGGCTTCTGCGTTGCGGCGGTACTCGCTGTGACCGCGACTGTGTTTGCCGGCTACGCCTCCATACAGAAGAGGGCTGCAGATGAATCGGCCGATACCGCGATAGCCGAGCGCGGGCGCGCCCAGAAGGCGCAATCGGTGGCAGAAGAGAAAACCCGCGAAGCGGAACGTGAGGCGGCCGCGCGGAAGCTGGCACTGGCGCGTGCTCTTGAGACGCAAAAGCGGGTCAGTGGGCTCTTGCAGCAGTTGCTGAGCGATGGGATGCAGCCAGGGGGACACTACTCGTTGTCTCACGTCTGGCCATCCAATACATCGCTGAAGGTTTGCTTCATCGGAGGTAGCCCGCAACTTAGACAAAAGGTGGCCCAGGTCGCGCGGGAGTGGACCTACTACGGCAATCTCGATTTTGACTTCGGGTTGCCGCCTGAGCTTCGCTCATGCGACAAGCGACCCAGTGTCGGAGACCCAGCGCGCGAGAAGGTCTTTGTCCGGGTGTCGCTCGATCGGAACCGTGGGAATTGGGCATTCATCGGTACACAAGTCCACTCATACACAAGCGATGACCAGCCCACCATGAACCTCGCAATTGAAGCTTCCATATCAGAAGCGGACCTACGCATGACAGTGCTACACGAGTTTGGCCACGTCCTTGGATTTGGCCATGCGTTTCAGGGCTCCGATAGCACGTGCGAAGACGAATTTGACTGGGCTTACATCTATGCCCACTTCGCCAAGCCGCCCCAGCATTGGTCGAAGGCCCAAGTTGATTTGAACATGAGAGCAAGCAAGATGGGCAAGAACAAGGTGGGCTCGGGAGGGGTCTTCGACGTGCGTTCGATAATGAATTACAGATTTCCTGAACCCTTTTTCAAGAGAGGCCGTGAAAGCCCGTGTTTCACCAGCACTCAGGCCACCGACCTGTCACTGGCTGACAAGCTCGCGGTGTTCGCCATCTATGGCAGGAGTGAGCCGAAGGAGAGCCCCAGCGCCCCGAAGTAGCGTTCAAGAACCCTTTAAATGGGCATCGCGCCAACCGAGGCGTCCATGCGAGTTGAGCCGCTTGGCGCTTCTAGGGGTAACCTGGCGGGCGACAATTGTCTTGAGCGGCGCATTGACTCGTCGGAATTGCTACTCGAGCTGACCTGTTGCCTCACGTAACTTTGGTCTTCCGCACTTTGTGTGACGCGGATGTGGCGGTGTGCATCGGTGAGGAATATTCGAAGGGCTCGGGTCTGCGGACTAACACGGACCGATCTTGGCTATCCAATCCGCGAATCCGTAGGCGCAGGCGGTACGTGCAAAGTCGCCACCTTCATCGATGGGCTGTCGTCCGCACAAAACCCATCCGGTATGGATATACAAGCGATTGCATCTCGGCAACTCCGTGCAGGAGCGCCAAGTCTTGAACGGCTGCGCCGACCGGAGCGTTCGACGGCGCAGGCAAGCGGATACGCATGCTGCAAATCCATCGGGCAGCGATCGGCACAAGCGAGCCCCTTCGAACCACAAACCGACGTGGGGGTGAAACCAGCGAATGAAACTTTGGAGACGCGAGCAGGTGACCGTGGAGGGTCGCGCACATGAGGACTCGGCGAGCCCCGACGCCGGGTGCTGCCGGAACAAGTCATCAGGCGCCGAGGAATCGTCCGCGAATGCACGTCAGGCATCGGTGCCGCGTCCAACAGCTCCCGTCGTACCGGGCCCACCATGCGCACGGACACCGCATCGGCGCTCGGAATACAGGATCGCAAGACATCAAGACCCCAAGCGAAAATCTTCCATCTGCGCTCAGCGCTCGTACGAGAGGTCAGCATCCGGGACTTGGCCGCGATGGCGACGCAGAGGTCGCCCGCGAGGACGGCCATGGCGTGGTTCTTGAGGAACGTCGACCAACGCAGGCCCCGGTGCGGCTGCCCCGGAGTCCGTTTGGGCAAGTACTTGCGCACCGTCCGCGGCGAGACCCGTATTCCCAGCTTGAGCAGCAACTCGTTGGCGATCCGCTCCTCGCCCCACAGGAAGTTCTCGTTCGCCATCCGGCGGATCAGCGCACGCAGTTCCTCCGGGATCGGAGGTCGACCTCGGCGGGACTTCGCATGCCACAGCAGCTTCCAGCCCGCGCGACGCCAGCGCAGCAAGGTTGCAGGCTGCACGACCACCAAGGCGCCGCGCCAGTCGAACAGGTGTGACAAGACGACGAGACTCGCTCGGGTCGCCGCGTCGATTCCCCCGGGCTTCATGCCGCGCTCGGTGTACAGCGCGAGCTGACGACGCAGGAAGAGATTCTCGGCCTGAACAGACACCTTCGAGCGCAACAGCAAGCACACCCATCGAAATGCGTCTTCGATCAGACAGCCTGCGATTCTCAGGGCGGTGACCATCAGGAATGGTGCCACAGCGGTCAACCTCCGTCGGCCGAGTTGAGCGGACGGAATATTTGCGGAGCACAGGCGGCTCCCAGTCGGGCGGCAGCCGGATGCCGAAGTGTTTTTCGATCTGCCTGCGACGCTTCTCGGCCTGGTAGTGACTGCACATCAGCGCATTGTGCGGGGACCGGGGTCGTGCGCCACCGGCGCGAGCCAAATGACGGCCGCCCGCACGGGCGACATCGCGCGCAGACGCTCGTCGGCCCAGATATCGGCCGCGACCTCGTCAGCGGCGTCTCCCGCCCCTCCATCTAATCACTATATTTCCTGTAACCCGATGAAAATAAATCGCTTTTAGAAAAGGATCGCCGCTCCCAGAATTCGGCAACGGCTTGGGGCCGTCCACCTTTTCCGAAAGCTCCAGATGACATTTCGATTTTCATTGACGTTCGGCCTCTGCGCCGCCCTGCTGTGTTCGACCGCGCTGGCTCAAAGCGACACCCTGAGCAAGATCAAGGACAAAGGAAGCATCTCGATCGGGGGCCGCGACAGCCAGATCCCGTTCTCGTACAAGCCCACCGGCGGCGGCGACCCGGTCGGTTTCACCAACGACATCTGCCTGAAGATCGTCGATGCGATCAAGGCCAAGCTCGGCATGCCGAATCTCGAGGTTCGCTACACAATCCTGACCTCCACCAATCGCATTCCGCTGCTGACGAACGGCACCGTGGACCTCGACTGCGCGACCACCACGAACACGGTCCAGCGACAGCAGCAGGTGGCGTTCGCGCCGAGTCACTTCGTCACCAGCATCACGGCGGCCGTGAAAAAGAACTCCGGCATCAACTCCCTGGCTGACCTGAACGGCAAGAAGATTTCGACAGTCTCCGGCAGCACGGGCGTCCAGCTCCTGCGCGCCTACCGCAAGTCGGGAAACATCGAAGTGGAGGAGCTTGCGGCAAAAGACACCGCAGACGGCTTTCTGCTCCTAGCCTCCGATCGTACGATGGCCTACATCCTCGACGATGTGCAACTGGCGGGCCTGATCGCCACGTCCCCGACGCCTGCGGACTTCAAGATCCTCACGGGGGAGTCGTTGCGGCAGGAGCCCTACGGCATCATGTACCGCAAGGACGATCCTCAGTTCAAGGAGATCGTCGACAAGACCGTGACCGACCTGATGAAGTCGGGTGCCATCGAACAGATCTACGCCAAGTGGTTCACCAAGCCCATCCCTCCGGCGAATGCCAATCTCAACTTCCCGATGACGGATGCGGTGAAAGAGATCTACAAGAACCCGAACAACAAGGGCGTCTGACGTCGCGGGCCCGGCAGGTTCAGTTGGCCGCGGCCTGGAACATGCGGGTGAAGTCGCAGCACTCCTGGGCCAGCATGATGACCGAGGCGATCAGCGAACTGCGATGCTCGCCCTTGTACATCGCGACGTATGTGACGGGCGGCAGGGCCGGCGTCACCTTTATCAAGGCCAGGGACCCTTCGTCCAGCATCTGGCGGACCGCTTGCTTCGGCAGGTAGCTCACGCCCAATCCCGCAATCGTCAGGCCGATCAAGGCCACCAGATTGTGGATGACGATGAGATTGGCCGGCTGAACGCCCAGATCTCTCATCCAGTTGTCGTAGAGCAAGCCTGTCCCGGATTTCGTCCCTTGGATCAGCATGCGGTGACTCGCCAGTTCGTGCAGGCGGATGGCCTTCGAGCTCTTGACGAAGCCTGGCTTGCACATCCAGGCACTCTCGACCTTGCCGATCGCCTTCTTGGGAATGCGCGTATCGGCAAATGCATCCGGCACGACGATCAGGTCCAGTTCGTCGGCCAGCACCTTCTCGCGCAGATTGACGCTGCTGTCCACGTCCGGCTCGAGGGTGACCTTGGGATAGTGCTCCTGGATCAACTCGACCCAGCGCGGAAGCCAGGTCATCGCCGTGAGTTCGGTGACCCCAATGCGCACACGCCGCTCGATCACATCGACGCGGCTGAATTGCTCGACCGCGGCGTCGCGCTGCTCGAGCAGGCTCTTGGCCAGCATGAACATCTCTTCGCCCTTGTCCGTGAGACGGGCGGCGCGCTGGCTCCGATCGAAGAGCTCGGTGTCGAACACCGCTTCGAGTTCGTGCACGCGCTTCGATACGGCGGACTGCGATGTGTGGAGCTTGTGGGCGGCCAGCGCGAAGCTGCCCAACTCACCGATCCAGTACAGGGCCTCGAGCTGCTTGAAAGTCATCATGGTCGAATCGGCTAGACAGGCCCCAAGAAACGCTTTTATTCATTTGATCGTATCCAAAAATATCGCTTTTGGAAATCTATAGCTGCTTCGACAATTGCTTCACCGTCCCAGGAACATTCACTCATGAACACCAAAGAAGGCCTGCTTTTTTCCGACGCGCTGTTGAAGGAGATCAAGAGCCGCTTCCACTATGTCGACCACGACATGAACGGACGCGAACGCCTCTTCTTCGACAATGCGGGAGGATCTTTCCGGCTCAAGTCGGCGGTCGATCAGTTCGCCCGCATCGACGCGTTGCCGGATTGTCCGGAGCGCATCCACGAACTCGCGATATTCCTCCAGGACGTGCAAGCCAGGGGCACGGAAGACCTTCGCACGATCCTCAACGCCAAAGGTGGGAGCGTCTACGCGTCCCTCACGGCATCGGGCGGCATGTTCGACATGGTCCGCGCGATCGCGGAGCACATTCCGGGCACGAACATCGTGACGACCGTTCTGGAGCACCCCTCCTCCTTCGACGCTATGACCCTCTACGCCGAGCGGACAGGCAAGGCGTTGCGAGTCGCGAAATCCAACCCCGTCACCGGCGGCATCGACGTACAGGACATCGTCAGCCTGGTCGATGCAGACACCGCTGTTCTGAGCGTGATCTACGCGTCCAACATCTCGGGTGCCAAGTTGGACATCCAAGAGGTCGTGCGACAGGCTCGCGCGATCAAGCCGGACCTCTACATCGTCGTGGACGCCGTGCAGCACGCGCCGCACGGTCTGATCGACTTGCAGGCGACACCGGTTGACGGCATCAACATTGCACCCTACAAGTTCTTCGGCTGCAGGGGGTCCGGCATGTCGTGGCTGTCGGAGCGCGCTTCCGTGCTACCGCACCACAAGCTGGCCGGCAAGAAGAAGGACTTCTGGGACTTGGGCAGCGCGGCGCCCTGGCAGTTCGCCGTCGTCTCGGAGATCGTGAACTACGTGTGCTGGCTCGGAAGCCAGTCGGTCACGCCCAACGACCGGCGCGCTCTTTTCGCGAGTGGAATACACAGTATCGAGTTGCACGAACGCGCCCTACTCTCCCGCATGCTCAACGGCAGCGCGAGCACTCCGGGCCTGCGCCAGATGAAGAACGTGAAGGTCTTCCTCGACTACGAAGACCTGACGAAGCGCGACCTGATCCTCGCCATCGGCATCGAGAACCTCGAGCACGCCCAGGCTGTTCGCGAGTATGAAAGGCGCGGTGTGATCGTCTATGAACGGGTCGCAACCAGCCTCTACTCGAAGCGGATGCTTCATTCGTTTGGCCTCGAAGGCGCTGTGCGCGTGTCGCCGCTGCATTGCCACTCCGTGGCAGACATCGACAAGTTCCTGCAGATCACGCATGAGATCAGTCGAGCATTCAACTCGACAGAAGTGGGCGGAGTGCGCTGACTCCACGCGATGATCATTGTTCGATGAACTCCGTCTTCCGCCACCTTGGCTGGCCCTGATCAGAGCTCCCCAACGCCGCAGGAGACTGTACGCGGGTCCGTAGAACTCCGCGGCGTTGGCATCCTAGATCTGACCCGTAATTGACCATGGGAAATCGCGGGCCGCAAAGCCGTCAGGGGCCTAGAGCAAGCCGGGCGCATGGCGCATCGTCAGGAATGGTTCCAAGTCGAACTGCCGGCAAAGGGGCGCGCCGGTCGCCGTTGCAATCAGACCGAATGCTGCAGATGAAACGGGCGCTGGGTGTCCCGCCTGTCGATCTCGCTCATACGGCGCTCGAGGTCGTAAATGTCGACGGCGCCAGCGAGGTAGGCATCTTCGAAGCTGCTGTCAGTCTTAAAGGAGCGCTTAAGAGCGACCAGCGCGCGATGGATCATGTGCTTCATGGTGAAGCAATTATAAGGGTTTACCCTCGTCTTCGCCGACGACACTTTCGTCGCTACTTCGGACACGCACTAAGGGCCATGGCAGCCTCCCGCGGCGCCGAGGGCCTCCAAATTTCGCCGTTGTGATGAAAGGCATATTTTGATGCCCGGGCCAACTGCACGGCGTGCTTGAACGACGCCGAGCAGGCAACCTGCTCAACAGCGAAACCGCGCGATGCTTGAGTAGAACGAGCGGACAAACGACCAAGGGACGGAGCCAACAGTCGCGCCTCGATAAGCCGATCTGGAAGCAAGTCTGAAGCTGACTGAATGCGGTCGTAGTCGGGCCAATCATTCTGGGCCCGTCCTACTCATCGCTCGCGAGCTCTGGATGGCAGCTGAGCAGTGCGGATTCGACCGGTCGATGCAACGATTTGGCTGAACATCTCAGCCGGTGTGTGGAAGTCGAGGGTCTTCCTTGGTCGCTCGTTCAATTGTCTTGCAACGGCATTCAGCTTGGCCTGTAAATGGCTCGAGAGATCGATCCCTTTAGGGAAGTACTGCCTGAGCAAGCCGTTCGTGTTCTCGTCGGTTCCGCGCTGCCATGGATTGTGCGGGTCGCAGAAGTAGACCTGGATGTCGGTCGCCAGGGTGAAGCGCTTGTGAGCCGCCATCTCCTTGCCTCGATCCCAGGTCAGCGACTCGTACAGCTCCTGCGGCAGCTTGCGAGCGTTCTTGATCAGCGCATTGACGACGGTCTCGGTGTCGGTGCCCCCGAGTTTCACCAGCATCACGTAGCGTGTTTGACGCTCGACCAGGGTGGCAATCTGACTGCTCGTGCCTCCGAACAGCAGGTCGCCTTCCCAATGACCAGGCACTGCCCGATCTTCCACCGTGGCCGGGCGCTCGCTGATCGATACGGTGTCAAGGATTCTTCCGTGGTTAACGGTCTTCTGCGTGTGATGGCGCGAACGGCGCATGACTCGCGTGCGTCGCAGATGCTGCAGCAGTTCCTTCTTCAAGGCCCCACGGGCTTGAATAAAGAGGCTGCGATAGATGGTCTTGTGTGACACCTGGAAGTCCTCGTCGCCAGGATAACTATGCCTGAGCCACCCCGCGATCTGCTCGGGCGCCCACAGCGATTGGCGCTTGGCAGCCACGATGCGCGCCAAGGCTCTGTTCCTTGCCAGTTTGCATCTCTTGGGACGGTGCCCGCGGTCCCACGCCGCCTGGTCGGCCTGAGCAGCCCGGTAGCCCTCTCGACCACCGTTGCGATTGATCTCCCGGCTCACAGTCGATGGCGCTCGCCCGAGGATGCTGGCGATCGCTCGAACTGAGAAGCCCGCCACGACAGCACGTGAGATCTCCTCGCGCTCGGCCAAGGTCAGTGCCAAGGAGGACCGGGACCGCTTTGGCGGCGGTATTCCGCCTGTTCGGGACAGAATCCCTTCGACCGACGAATGCGATCGATCAAAAACAACTGGGCTACCTGTTGAAGGCTGTCGCCTGCTTTCCAGCGCTCCCACATCAGGGCCTTCTGGCTGTCCGTGTAGTAGGTCCGCGTTCGATACTTCATCTGCAACACTCCTTCTGCCTACGCAGCTTTTTGGTGTGTTGCATCGACCGGTTGAATCCGCAGAGTCGAAGCGGTCGCCGACCCACTGCGAGCTTGCGCCGCTGCGCTCGAGGATCAGCCTGATCTGTGCGGGCACGCCAGCCATTTCGTGATGTTGACGAAGACCGCTTGCATGTCTACAACGGACGCCTCAGCCCCGGGTGAGCGAAGCCCTTCGCGCCTTCGGGACCGACACGCGTCTGGGGCGTGCCGGGCGCGATGTCGGTGTGCCCGGTGAAGTTGATGTCGACGTAGCGGTGGAAGGTGGCGCCGGTGACTACACGCAAGAAACGCAAGTTGCGCGAAGTGTGCGGACCGATCGGCGGAGATGAACATGGCCATTACCACTGACACTTCGGAACTCGCGGAACGTGGCAGCGTCGTGGGTTGTCGCCCCGAGCCGAGCACCCTCGTGGCTGTCGGAATGGCGATGGTGCCGACCGCGTGCGGGGGTGGGGGAGCCACGCCGTCCACCATGTCCGCGCCAGCGGCTGCGTCGAACTCGGGCAAGTCGGATGTCGGACCTTCAAGCAAGACGGCCGATCCGAAGAAGAGTGCCGACCCGTCCACTGGCTTGGCCGATGTCACCTCCGCTCTAGGGTCCTAGCTCTCTCCCGGGAGGGAGCCGTTGTCCAGGCAGACCGTTGCGCGATAGGCATTGCTTTGCATTCGATCGCGGCGGGAGACGCAGGCCTGCCCGAGTGAAAGCGTCAGGAAGTCGATGACGGCAAGGCTCTCCGGCGCGAGGCGATGCCGTGCGCAATGCGCCTCTGCCGCTCGTCAGGCGCCGGTCGTCGTCGGCCGCATCAATACCTCTCCCAATTCGTGTGACCCGCGCCGTCTGAGGCGGTCGCACCGCAGTGCGGGTTTATCCCGGGGCGCGCAGCCCGTGAGACCGCATTAATATCGTTATGACTGATAACTACATGGCTCGCTTGCACTGTCGCGACCCTCGAAGAATTGGTGCGGCGAGACAGGCGGCCATGAACTCAGTCATCGGCCATGCGCGACAGCGGGTGCTAGTCGCGCGAGACCTCACACTGGAGACAAACACATGAAGTCGGAATTTCGGACGTCCTCTTTGACCGGCGCAGTTGCGATCACGCTGGCCGCGGCAACCGTCGTTGCGTGTGGAGGCGGCGGCTCGTCGGGGACGGGGTTCTTGCCGACCACGCCGCCACCATCTGCTGCCACGCCCACCACGCCCCCCGACAACGCACCCACCGCACCGCCGACCGCCGCTGGAGCATTGCCTCAACTTGCGCCGGCAGTGGGCACCTCACTGCAGGGGAGTTGCAACGACTTGATGTCGTTCGCCTTCGACAACATGGTCATCAGCGCCGTCTCGACGGCGGCTTCCGGCGCGCTGAAAGTCGCTGGCAAGGACATTGGCGCTCATTGCGTGGTGACGGGGAAAATGCACGAGCGGGTCAGTCCGGTGGATGGACAGACCTACGCCATCGGGTTCGAGATGCGCATGCCCTTGAACTGGAACGGTCGGTTCCTCTATCAAGGCAATGGCGGGACTGACGGGAGCGTGTCGTCAGCGACCGGCAGCGTGGGCAGCGGCGGTCCCCTGACCAATGCGCTGTACCGCGGCTTCGCTGTGATCTCGTCTGATGCCGGGCACAGCTCGGCCCAGAACCCCCTGTTCGGCATGGATCCGCAGGCACGTATCGACTATGGATACGGAGCGGTGATGAAGCTGACGCCCATGGCCAAGGCCTTGATCAAGGCGGGCTATGGAAAGGGACCGGATCGCTCCTACATCGGAGGTTCGTCCAATGGCGGCCGCCATGCCATGGTTGCGTCCGCACGCTTCGCCAAGGACTATGACGGCGTATTGGCCAACTCCCCTGGGTTCAACCTGCCGAAGGCAGCCGCTGCGCAGCTGTACACCGCTCAGCAATTTCGCAAGGTTGCTACCGATCCGAATGACCTCGAGACCGGCTTCACGCTGCAAGAGCGACAGCTGGTAGCGCAGAAGATTCTCGACCGGTGTGACGCACTCGACGGTGCCACGGATGGATTGGTCCAGGACATCGAGGCATGCCGAGGCGCTTTCAACATCTTCGATCACGTTCCCACGTGCGCCGCTTCGCGCGATGGCGCCTGCCTGACGGCAGCACAGAAGGGCGCGATCGACGCGATGTACTACGGCCCGGTCAACAGCAAAGGCGAACACCTGTATGCGACGCAACCTTACGACCCGGGCCTGGCGACAGCAGGATGGGCGAGCTGGAAGTTCAGCAGTTCTGTCGGTACGGCGCGCGACCCTGTCGCGGTCGGCATCATCTTCCAGGTGCCGCCGGCGCCGACCATCATTGCCGACACCCGCGCGTTCGCGTTCAACTACAACTTCGACATAGATTTTCCGAAGTTGTTCGCCACGGACGCCACCTATACGGAGGACTCGATGTCTTTCATGACGCCGCCCGACCCGACCAAGCTCGATGCGCTGCGCGATCGCGGTGCGAAGATGGTCGTCGTTCAGGGGGCATCGGACGGGGTGTTCTCGATCGACGACACCAAGCGCTGGTATGACGAACTCGATGCGCGGAACGACGGGAAGGCCGCAGACTTTGTGCGCTTCTATCGGGTGCCCGGCATGAACCACAGTAGCGGCGGCGTGTCGACTGACCAATACGACGCGCTCGAAGCGCTGATCGGCTGGGTGGAAGGTGGGATCGCTCCGGATCGGATCATTGCCTCAGCGCGTGGACCCGGAAGCCCTGGCGGCGCGAACGCATCTGTGCCCGCCAGCTGGGCGCCTGATCGGACGCGGCCGCTCTGTCCCTATCCCCTGGTCGCGCGCTACAACGGCGCTGGCGACATTGAGCGCGCTGAGAACTTCAGCTGCAAGTGAAGAAGCCGTCCATCGCTCGCGAAGGAACGCGACGCGAGCGAGATAAATGTGCGGTCAATCTTCGAAAGTGCGGTCGCTGAACCCTTGGACCACAGCCGGGCTGCGACGGCTTCCGATCTCTGTGCGGTCGTCGAAACCGGGGCCTCGAGCGACGGCTTGTGGCCAATTCTGTTGAAAACCTCGATTGAGCGACAAGGCTTGCGGACGCCCAAATGTCAGGCGAAGAGCTCGCGTCGTGCAACGATGCTCATTGGAGCCGCGTAGAGGCGCTCAGGCTAGTTTCGTCTTGCAGTTCGGCCCCGGTACGTCAAACGCACGTTCGACGCCTCCTACGCAAAACTCGAGTGCGTCACAGGGCCGAATCGGAGTTTTTCAACAGAATTGGCCGGGACGGTGAATTCGTAGCTGCGCCAGAAAGCTGACCTTCACATGACCACAGGCTGCATAACAGATAGGCCGGTTTTTGGGTACCGACGTCGCCTTGGTTCTCCGCATCGAATGCGTACCGTAGTCCGCGGGATCAAGTCCGAGTTCTTCGACCCAGTTCTCGAGGATCCGGGCGTACTGCCGCGTCCCGAGACGTGGCGAGTCGTGAACGCGGCTTGGGAACAAGAAACAGTCGGACTTGAGCCCTGCAAGCTTGATCCACTTCTGCACAGCTTCTCACGTCACCTGGGTGATCTCGAACTGAAGTTGACCCAATTTCGCGGACACCTGATCCTTATGGATGAAGGAGTCCGATATGCCTACACCGAAGCGGCGAACAGATGACCGTCGATCTCGTGCTCGCGGCGCTGAACATGGCGCTGCAACAGCGCAGGCCCGACGGCGTGATCCATCACAGCGATCAAGGCAGCCAGGGTGGATTCAATCGGTCGTCGCAACACCTCAATCATGGAGGTGTTCGATGGGACGACCGAAGGAGTGGACAACAGAACAGACCGGGCGGGCACCTAAGCGCTCGCCAGGGCGTCCTCAAATCAATCAACGGCAGACCAAGACCGAGGCTCGGCTGGCGTTGCTCACCTACATCGAGGGTTGGTACGACCCGCAACGACGTCACAGCGCCCTCTGGCAGGTCTCGCCGGCAACGTTTGAAAGGAACTACAAAGCATGTTCAAGCAACAGCCTCGCCACGAACACGACTTGACCACTGTCGGCGTCTTCGTGGCTTACATCAAGCCTCTCGAGCAACTGGCCTTGGCAGACGACCGGCTTGGCCCATTGCAGGAGTACACGCGCGAACATGCGGCGCTCTACCGCAGTCGGGAGGCCAAGCAAGCTGCTCCAAGTGCTGCTGAGTAGCAACTTCGACAGTCGGCCAAAAGGGGACCTCGGAGGTCGCGGCAAGGTCTGACCTGAGGCGGAAGTTGCGGCGTGAGACCACGGCCCCTTCTGAACTCGTTTGAAAAGTAGGACGGGCGCCTCAAGGGCGTCGCACCTGCTGCGGGACGCGCCTCAAGCCGTCGATCGAGTAGCCCAGTCCGCTCAACCGACGGACCGCGTCGTCGTAGTCGGGGTCGATTTGATTTCGGTGTCAAAAGTGACGGTTCGCAACTCCAGCAACGGCGCGGGGTCGGTTTGCTAAGTTGTTGATTTCGCGAGCATTGCTGTTCACTTCTTTGCGGCGTATCGTCTGCGGCCCCCTGAACAGCGAAGGAGCGCGGCGATGCAAGGCTGGCAGACGTCCTACCTGGGCCTGCGCGACATGCCCGGCGAGCTCAGCGAGTTCGAGCTGCAGACGTTCTTCAGCTTCAGCCGCACAGAGCTCGACTTGATCGGGCGAAGGCGTAGCGACAGCCTGAAGCTGGGCTTGGCGCTGCACATCGGCTTCGCCCGCATGACCGGACGGCCACTGAACAGCGTGCGGATCGTCCCCCCTGCCCTGCTTCACCACCTTGGCCGGGAGCTGGACATCGCCGCGCCGGATCTGGTGTCTCTGCGCGCGCTGTACGCCCGCGGACGCACCCTGTTCGATCACCAGCACCAAGCCTGCGAATGCCTGGGATTCAAGTGGATGACCGAGCATCAGCGCCGAGCGTTGGTACGGGTCCTGCGCGACGAAGTTGCGCATTGCTCAGACCGCGAGCGGCTCCTGGTCCTTGCCAGGCAGTGGCTCTACGACCATCGCCTGCTCATCGTGCACGACCGCGTGATCCGCGCCATGGTGGCGGCCGCCCTGCTCGAACTGGAAGCATCGACCGGCCAGTTCATCGTGACCACAGTGCCTGCCGAGACTCGCAAGCGCTGGATATTGGCGTTGAACACGCCGCGTCCGGACGGTGAACACTGCCAGAGTTGGCTGTGGAGCGCGCCGGCAAGGCACTCGACGCGTCAGATCACCGAGGTCTTGGAAAGGATCGCGTTCCTGACTGACCTCGGCATCGATCGACATCTGGGGGATCTCAACGATGTGCTGGTGCGCCGCTACGCCCGGCGCATGGCCGGGCGGCCCCCATCGGTCAGTGCCAGGATCAAGGAGCCGGCCCGCACGCTGGAGCTCAGCTGCTTCCTGCGCTACTGCCTGCTCACGGTGACCGACCAGATCATCTTCATGTTCCAGCGCAGAGTGGCCGACCTGTGGCGCCAATGTGCGGACGGTGTCGCGTCCGTGGATTGGGCACGGCAGTACGAGGAGCTGCTGCTGGAGCTCTCCGAGCTCGCAGGCCATGATGCCGTGCCAGATGCCGAACTGCGTTCACGCCTTCGCGAGATTGTCGCGGCCAAGCACGCTCAGCGCCCGCCGAGTCGGGCGTCAGTCATCCGGCGACGCCTGATCGATGCGATCGCGCCGGTGCGTTCTCTGCTGGTGGGGGTCAGTCGCTTGCCTTGGCAGGCCACCGGCGAGCACCCGGCACTCGATGCGCTGAACAAGCTCCGAGCCGGGTATGCCGCTGGCATCAAGCGACTTCCCAGTGAAGTCACGACCCCACGACTGGGCGCCGCCTGGCGTGCAGCCATCGCCGACGCCGACCGCGAGCGCGCCTTCAGGGCGCTGGAGGTCGCCACCCTGCTTGCTCTGCGCCGGGCGGTGCGCAACGGCTCGGTCTGGATAGCTCATTCGCTGAGCTTCCGCGGTCGCGAGCGTCTGTTCCTGCCCGAGGAGCGTTGGCAAGCCGAAGCACCGAGGCACTACGCCAGGTTGCAGCTGCCGGCTAAGGCTGGCGAGTTCCTCGTACCGCTACTTGCTCGCATGCTCATTGGCATCGACGCGGTCGCGGCCGCCGCGCGTTCAGGTGATCTGCGCGTCGATGACGAACTGCATCTGGCGTCGTTGCCGGCGGATGAAAATGACCCTCACGTCGTGAGGCTGCGCAGCCAGATCGATCAGCGCATCGGTGAAGCGCAGTTGCCCGAGGTCATCCTGGCCGTGGACGCCCAGGTGCGATTCAGCTGGATCATGCTCGGGCGCGAGCCGAGAACGGGGCAGGAACTGCTGATGACCTATGCCGGCATCCTCGCACATGGCACCAGCCTCACGGCGGCCGAGTGCGCGCGCATGATCCCGCAGTTGTCGGCCACCAGCATCCGCCAGGCCATGCGCTGGGCCGGCGACGAGCGTCGCCTGGCACGGGCCTGCCAGGCGGTGCTGGAGTTCATGCAGGGCCACCCCATCGCGGCAACCTGGGGCCGAACCGACCTGGCCTCCTCGGACATGATGAGCCTGGAGACCAGTCGGCGCGTGTGGCAGGCACGTCAGGACCCGCGTCGCCAGGTGGCTTCCATCGGGGTCTATAGCCATGTGCAAGACCGATGGGGAATCTTCCACGCGCAGCCGATTGTGCTCAATGAGCGCCAGGCGGGCGCCGCCATCGAAGGAGTCATTCGACAGGAACGGATCGAGACTTCTCAGCTTGCCGTGGACACGCACGGCTTCACCGATTTCGCGATGGCCCTGTCCCGACTACTGGGCTTCGACCTGTGTCCGAGGCTCAAAGAACTGAAGCAGCGGCATCTCTTCGTCCCGCGGGGCACGAAGATCCCGCGGGAGATCGCCGCAGTGTGTCAGGCCAGTGTGGACACCACGCTCATTGAAGCCCATTGGGACAGTCTGGTTCACCTGGCCGCCTCGGTGATGCTGGGCCATGCCAGCGCGGTGACCGCGTTGGCCAGATTCGGCTCGGCAGCCCGAGGAGACCCGATCTATGACGCCGGCGTACAACTGGGCAAGCTGCTCAGGACGGTGTTCCTGGTCGACTACTTTGTCAACGCCGCTTTCCGGCGCGAGCTGCGACGGGTGCTCAACCGAGGCGAGTCGGTCAACGCGCTCAAGCGCGCGATCTATGTCGGCCGCGTCACGCCGGCGCAGGCCCGGCGCACCGACGAGATGCAGGCCGTAGCGGACGCATTGAGCCTGCTGGCCAACATCGTGATGGCGTGGAACACGGCGCAGATGCAGGCGGTGGTCGACCGCTGGGCCAACCGGCGCCAGATCGTGCCGCCGGAATTGATGGGGCGCATCGCGCCCACGCGGCTTAAGGGCATCAATCTGCGAGGCGTGTTCAGCTTCCCTGTCGAGCGCTACGCCGCGCAGCTCCTACCGTCACAAAGTGCAGGCAGAACAAGAGCCAGCGGCTGAAATCGGCCGCTGAACGATGCGCTCTCCAGAGCTATTCGAGGGGTAGCAGAAAGTCGTGCAGTGACAAGCACTTGCGAGCGCCAGCAGCTCGGCACCCGCGTCAATGCTGGCGGTCGATGCGTCACTTTTTGCAGTGAAATCAACTCGACCCCTTTTCGGGTAACCGAACAGTATTGGGCGCTGACGTGTCAAGGCTGCTGAGCGCAGCACTCAGATATGACTTCCCCGATCTTGTTCCCTTTGACGCACTCTTATGCAAAGTCCAGAGCCGCCCGGCTGCGCGGCAGCCCGTGAGCCCTCGGGACGGGCGTTCCGCGAACCTCGACATAGCGCATCCACTGCGTCATGGCAAGCGGGACGCTGCGTGTGTTCACCATCCCTCTAACCATCGCGTCGCTTCCCGGCACGTTCTGACGACGTTTTTCGGCAGCATTCAACGCCGTACCAGCCAGCGCCTCCGCAGCGCGAGCAGCGCCACGATGCCCAGGCTTACGGCGGCCACGAGGCCGATGTCGAACGCAAAGTAGAGCAAGCTTTCTCGGTATTCGCCGGTGCAGAAGGTGGCAAACGCGCCCAGCGCGACGCAGCCGCCGCCCCACAGCGGCAGGCGTTTGCGCAAGCCGCCCAGGCGTTCGCAGGTCAGGCCGAGCAAGACGCCGAAGACGAAGGGAAACGATTCGACGAGGATTTCCATGTTCAGCCTTGTCAAGTCAGTTCACACCGGGCGCGGCCCCGGCGGAGATGGCTACGGGATTCGTCGGACCGGGGTCGCCCTCCGGCATGCCAGAACTGCCACTGCCGGCTTGGCCTCCGCCGCGGACGGGCGCCGCACCGGCGTTGATGGCGCCGCTCACCTGAACTGCCGCGGTGCTTGCTGCGCCATCGACTGTTGCGGCGGGTGGCGCAGGCGACGCAGCGGACACCTGCGCAGGGGCGACTCGCACGCCATCGCTGTCATCGTTGTCGATCTCGATGATGATTCGCATGCTGATTTCTCCGCTAGTTGAGGACCGCGAACCGGCCCTCGAAGTTGACCGACTGGTTGGTGAGGTTCTTGACCGTGATCCAGTAAGTGGCATTGGCGGCCGTGGCGCGCTCGACGCCCACCGTCCACTCGACCTGCGGGTTGCCGCTCTGCGGCGTCGTCGGCACCATGTACCAAACCACGTGCCAAGCCGTCGGCCAGTTGAACGTGAACCAGCGGTTGGATGCGTTGGGCGCCAGTGCGCCGTTGAATTGAACACCTGTCCACATGCTCTTTCTCCTTGTCAGTATTTGCTGAGGATGGCAAAGCGGCCTTCGAATTGCACCGTCGAGGCCGTGAGGTTGGTGACGTTAAGCCAGTAGGTAACGAACTCGGACGATGCGCGTTCGACCTGCGTTCGCAGCGTGACCGCCGGCGCCCCGGGCAGCACGTTGGTCGGCATCACGGTCCAGACTACATGCCAGGTCGCTGGCCAGTTAAACGTGAACCAGCGCCCGCTGGCGTTGGGCGCCAGACTTCCGGTGAACTGGGTGCCGCAGATCGGCACGGTCATCCAGCCGTCGACCGGAATCTCCCAGACGCCGCGGTTGCGCGTGCCGGCGCGCAGCACGCGCGCATGGGGGTGGAAGATGAGGTCGGCCACCAGCACGTTCGGCAGGCCGTTGCTGAAAGCCGTCCAGTTGGCCCCACCGTTGAGCGACTGGAACACGCCCAGGTCGGCCGCCACCCAGACACGATTGGCGTCGCCGGGATCGGTGCAGACGGCGTTGATCGGCAGCAGCGGCAGGCCGGCCGAGCGGTCGGTCCAGCTGGTACCGCCGTCAGCCGATGAATAGACTCGGCCGCCGCCCAGCGTGCGTAGCGTCACCCACAGGCGGTTGGGGCTGCCGGACTCGACGTGGATGTCGCTGATCGACGCCGCGCGCGGGCTCGTCAGTTCGGTGCGGGTCCAGACCGCGCCGCTCCAATCGAAGCGGAATATCCGCCCGCCGCTCATGCCCGCATACAGCCGATCGGGCGTGGGCGCGTGCATCGCGGTGGTCAACTGGCTGGCCGGCAGTGCTTGGTCGGCGAAACTGGTGCCGCGATTGCGCGAGATGTAGACGCTGGAACCGGCCATCGCAACAGTGTCGTTGTTGCACTCCACCGGCGGATAGAACAGGTTGACGTAGCCGGCCGGTACGTTGGGCCCGATCCAGCCCCAGCTGCCGAAACCGCCACCCGTGGTGGATCGCTCCATGCCCATATTGAAGAAGGTGTGGAAGCAGGTCTGCGGGTTGGCGCGGTTGATGCCGCAATCCCCGCCATCTCCATCCTGCGCGTGCTCCCAGACCGGAGAGCCGGTGTAGCGGATGCTGCCGTTGTCCTGCGTTCCGCCCAAGATCATGCGCACGCTGCCGAAATCCTGCGCCAGGTATTCGATCTCGGTGATGACCATACCGTTGTTCAGATGAGTCCAGTTCAGGCCTCGGTTGGGCGAGCGGAACAGGCCGCCATCGTTGCCGGCGAACAGCACGTTGGCGTCAGTGGGATGAAGCGCGAAGGCATGCTGATCAGGGTGGATCGAATCGCCGCTCGTCTTGGCTGACAGCGCCGTCCAGGTCCAGGTCGTGCCCGACAGGTCGCCACGGTAGTTGTCCACGGCGCCGATGTAGACCTGGTTATCGCGGTCGGGTGCGGCTTGGAGGCACCAGTCGTACCAGTCCTGGGTGATATTGATCCCAGCCGGCAGCGTGGCGGCAGCCGTCCACACGCCGGACGCATCGCGCCGGTAAAGCCGGCCGGCGCCACCACCTGAACCCCAAGCATAGGCGACGCGCGAATCGCTGCGCACCATCGACACTGCCAGACGCCGCCACGACGCCGGCGCCCCGGGCAAAGCCACCGCGGCCCAGGTGGTACCGCCGTTGATTGAGCGGAAGACGCCGTCGCTGCACGCGGCCAGAACCTCGGCGGTAGCGCCGCCGCTAGGCTGGATCGCGAGCGACCAGGTCACGACGTTGCGACGCATCGTCCAGGTGACCCCACCATCGCTGGATTCGTGCAGCCCGCCGTTGCTTGCGGCCAGCAGATGATTGGCGTTCGCCGGATCAACCGCAAGATCGAAGAACCCGCGGCCGACGAAGGGCGCACCAGCCACCAGAGTCCAGGTCGTGCCGCCGTTGATGCTTTTGAGAACCCCGGCGCCCAAGCTGGCGTAAAAGTTGCCCTCGCCGGTGCCGCAATACACCGTGGCCGGCGCCGAACGGGCGAACGCCAGTGCGCCGACTGTCAGCGTGGGTGCGAAGTCAGTCCGTGGCGCCCAGTTGGCGCCGTTGTCAAACGATTCCCAGACGCCGCCGCCCGCCGAGCCGCACAACAGGTGATTGCCATTTCCCGGATCAACCGCAATGCACGACACACGGCCCGAGACGGTGGTGCGCGACGAGCCGTAGGTCTGGCCGTTGGGCATCATCGTCGGGCCCAGCGAGCGCCACTGCGGCGAGCCGGCCACCGGGGGTGTCAACTCGCCGGGCCCGGCTTCAAAGCCGGGAGCCGTCTCCACCATCGACTCCATGGCCGGGTCGGCACGTGCCCCCGGACCGGCTTGATCGGCGTTGGGCTCGGCGGCGGCGTTCAGGCCCTGCGCGGCATCCGCGTACAGCTGTCCAACTTCTTCGGCTTTTGCTGCCGCCGCGCGCGCTTCAACGGCGGCTGCAACGGACATCTCGTGGCCTTCGCCGGCCTGCGCTAGCGGCTGGACCTCTGCCTCGGACCCGGGGGCCACTGGATTTAAGGTCAGGCCGCGCGGCAGTTCGAAATCACGCAACCGGGCCAGGACCTTGCCGCCCGGCGGCTTGGGCTGGCGCGCGGCGGGAAGGATCGCGCCGAGTGCGCGTTCGGCAACTTCGGGAGTCCTCATGGCTTGTCCTTTGCGGGTGGTATTGCGGCCGGCTTGTCCGGTGCGGGAGCCGGCGCCGGTTGCGGTTTGCGGTCGCGTTCAAAGTCGCGCAAGCGTTCGGCGGCGCGTCCGCCCTCGGGTTCGGGTGGCGTTGGTGTGCCGGCGGGTGGTCTTGGCATGGTTACCTCCGATGGTTTGTCAAAGTCAAGCCGCAGGGTCCTCATCACGCTGCCAGCGCGGCAGGGTGAAATGGCGCACGGTGTGCAAAGGAACTGGCACACCAAACCGCCAGTAGTTAATCGCCGTCATGGACGTACCGCGGAGAGTTCTTCCGTTTTGAGGCTGATGGGCGACAAGATCCTGGTATTAAAGCCATGTGGCCACCGTTGCGCTTGGCGGAAAAGGCAAGTTTCCTCATGAAAATATCCTCGTCTCGGGCCAATAGTCCCTCATCGCGCGATGGTCGGACTCAGTCAATGGATCGCCATGCCATCCAACCGCTAGCAGGCGTCCAGGTTGCCGACAAAACTTGCTGGCTTCCTTATCCTTGCTGGCAATGACAACCAGACGCCAGTTGCCGGAGCGATCGCTTCTATTGGCGTTCGTTGCCACGTGCGCAGGCCGGGGATCGGCCACCAGCCACCCCTTCTGTAACTCGAATTCGGGGCGCCTGTGTAGATCAATCCATCGACGCATCGAGCTGCCAACCCGAGATTGGTGATCAAATCTCCGGGAAGCAGAAATGACTCAATGGCTACCCCCGCGTGTTCCAGCCATTCAAAATCAGGCTCAAGCGAGTAGTGCCAGTCTGGATCACCGCCGTTGCAGATACTAGCTACCTCCACCGGCCAACCGCGCTCCTCGACGGTGGACACGACATGGCCATCGAGGCCGGCAACATCCTGAACACCAGGCACGTCTTGGCGTGAATGGCACTTCACATCAACCGGCGCATAGACTACCGATGGAGGAACCGGATTGAGTATGTCCCAAGACATGAATTCGCCTCAGCTGACTGCCGCAAAGTTGTCTAGGTTTGTGAACCGCACGAAAGTGCGCCATTCACGCCATTGACAAAAAAGACCAGCGTCGCAATTGAAAGAGTGATCGCCAAGTCCCCACTCTTGCGCTTAGGCAGCCCGGTACAAGTTCACCGAGTCGCTGAACGGTGAGCCTTAGTTTCGGCATGGGCTTACTCCTTGAGATTCAGGTTACGCCTATGCTTTCCGAAGTCAATAATTCATTTGGCCTACTAAATATTAGGCAGAAGCATCCCGCCCCGCAATGGGGCAACGGTAGCCCACTTCAGGGCATCATTCGAATACTGTTGCCCCGTTGCTGCCTACGGCTGGCGACTGGGGACGGCAGCTACGAGCGAAAGCGGACAGACGAAAATGAGAGCGATTCAAGCTCTGGTTTCAAAGCATGGATGATCTCTGTACAGCGCGAGCTGACGACGCAGGAAGAGATTCTCGGCCTGAATAGACACTTTCAAGCGCAACAGCAAGCTCATCCATCGAAATGCGTCTTCGATCAGACAGCCTGCGATTCTCAGGGCGGTGACCATCAGGAATGGTGCCACAGCGGTCAACCTCCGTCGGCCGAGCTGAGCGGACGGAATTATTGCGGAGCACAGCTCAAGCGAAAGTCGACTGTCTGGCCTTCTCGATCGACAGCACGGTACAGATAGGTCCACTTCCCGCGGATCTTCACATAGGTCTCGTCGACGCGCCATGATCGGCCGGCCTTGCGGGCAGGCGCTTCTCGAACTCGGGCACGAAGCGCTGTACCCAGCGCATGATCGTCGTGTGGGCCATCGACAGGCCGCGCTCGACCATCATCTCCACCAAGTCACGCAGGCTCAGCTTGAAGCGCAGGTACCAGCGAACGCACAGAATGATGATCTCTCGCTCGAAGTGCCGGCCCTTGAACAGTTCGTCCATGCTCTGAAGCTTCTTCGCCATCGACCCGCCCGCAGTTCACAAACGCAGTAGCCTACCGCACGCCCTGTTTGCACCAGAACCGCCATTCTCCGGTCACCGAGTTCCGCCCTGAATCGGCGCCCACCTCCGCATGATGCTGGCTACATACCCCATCAGTTGAGTTGTAAACTGAGCTGAAGATGTGTAAACCTCTTCGGCAATGCGATCGGCGGCGTCGAGGTGCATTTGCCTGTCGGCTCCGGCGAATCGAGTGCTGGCCGCGCCTCCGCCACGCCGCGCAATTCTGGGCCACGAAGGAGCGCGATGCCAGTTGCCGGGAGACCTCCGTCGCTTTTTGGACGTGCTGGCGCCTTCAAGGGCGTGTCGATTCCGATTCCCGCCGGCCGTTTGACGCTTGGCCGAGAGTCAGCCGCTTCGGGGCACCTCTCCTTCGGCAAGCACAGCGACGTGAGCCGCATGCATTGCTCGGTACGCTACGATGAGCGCCTGCAATGCCTATGCGTAGTCGACCTGGGGTCAAGCAATGGCACATTCCTGCTGCCTGAAGGACGCCGCCTGCCAGCGCGCGAAGAGGCTATCTGCAAGCCAGGGCAACTGATCCGGCTTGGCAATGACAACGTCTTCGAGTTCCAACTCGGCATGAGGTCGGCCGGTCGGACACCGGCCAACGAGCCGCGAATTGCAGCGCAGCCTGCGATGAGCAAAGGCGCACGGCGTTCGGTCGACCCTCCAAGGCTATTTAATTGGCGCACAAAGAAGCCCGTCAGAAAAAGGATTTTCATCTGTTATCGGCGCGATGATACCAGTGGCCAAGCCGGTAGGTTGTACGACTCTCTCAATGAATTTCTAGGGCAAGAGATCGCGTTTATGGATGTTGACGCGATTCCCGCTGGCGTGAAATTTGACGCGTACATCGACGAATGCCTGAGGGACTGCTTTGTGTGTATTGTCGCAATCGGACAACGATGGAGCGTTGAACGACTACGCGGTGAAAACGATCTTGTGCGCAAGGAAATTTTTGCGGCAATCTCAAGGGAAATTCGAATCGTGCCACTCCTGTTCGACGGGGCAAAAATGCCCATTCAGACACAATTGCCTGTGGAGATTGAGGAATTTGCATTGTGCCAAGCGTATGATTTTGGCACAGGGAGAGATTTCCGCGGCCGCGTCAAGGATTTACTCGGCGAGATAAATCGCGCGATAGAAGAGGGCAAGCAGCGAGAAATTGATAAATCCAGAGACGCTTTGCGCGGCATCGCCCTGAGACCCCATCAATACCCGCTTTGGGTGTTATTTTTTTGTGCTTTGATTGCACTCTCGGTTATTGTTTCTATAAATTCTGTTGTGCCGCAAATCTTGACACTCAATTCCAGTGGAGGTGGCGTCTCACGGTGATCGGGTTGTTGTAATGGCAACCTTCCGAAATGCTCTAAAGCGCTGGCTCAATGATATTCGAGGGCGACTGACGAAGCAGTACTGAACACCTGAAAGCGTTGGAGCAAGTAATTTCGGAAGAGATGTGCCTGGGGTCAAGGCTGTAATGCCGCCTGCGTAGACGGACTATTTGAACCGATAAAATATGTTTTTCATACCAGGAATCGTAATCACAATTGCCACGTTTCCAGGGTTTGTGATGGCAACCGTCGCGAGGCGATTCTGGTGTGATGTGCTTGGCATTCCCGTATACGATGCGCAATATTTTGCGGGCGTCTTAGTCCACGAAGAAATACGTAGTCCCGCACGAGCCGCTCTCGTCGCTTTTGCACCTTTGACGATAAATACCTTGTTATGTGCGATTCTGTTCTTCCCCGTTGGCTTTTCGATAGTCCTTGAAACCGAAACGCTCGACCCGGTGGTTTTTGGGATTCTCGCGTGGGCAGGACTTTCGATTGGAATGCATGCGTTGCCTTCACGCGTCGAAGTGAACGGCTACTTAGACAATCTCGCGGAGGAAAATCGACGTGGGTGGACGTTTTCCTTTCTCCGGGTCACGGGTTTCATTTTCATCGTGGTCGATTTTCTTAAACCGGTTTGGATTGACCTTATTTATGCACTGGCCGTTGGGGTTGCGGCCCCATGGTTCGCAATCTGGCTAACCAATTTTTTTTATGATTGACCGTTCGGGGAGCCACTGACATTGGACGGCGGTAGAAGGAGAGCAACTCATTCCTGGGAGAGCATCACAATCTTGGGGTAATCGTATCTTTGATGAAAATTGACACGGTTGCCCTCAGAAAACCCAAGCGCGACAGGTACTTGCCGGACCGCGTCCTGACGTCAACCGACGCTCCGCGCAACTTGTTGAACTCGCAGGAAAAATCTCCCGCCACCGTGTCAATCTGCGCAAAAGATACGGTTACCCCGTTCCCAGCAACCACGCGGGGCCGGGCACTGTAAGTTGATTTCGCGAGCATTGCTGTTCACTTCTTTGCGGCGTATCGTCTGCGGCCCCTGAACGGCGAAAGAGCACGGCGATGCATGGCTGGCAGACGTGCTACCTGGGCCTGCGTGATATGCCCGGCGAGATCAGCGAGTTCGAGCTGCAGGCGTTCTTCAGCTTCAGCCGCGCCGAGCTCGAATTGATCGCGCGTCAGCGCGGCGACAGCCTCAAGCGGCGGAAGCTCGCGGGCAACACGACACTTACGGATTCGCGCTCGCAGCGCAACCGGGCAGATCGAAGGGGCAGCCAGTTAACAACCCAAGCTCGCAGCTCATCAGGTACTCCGGCCTGCCCGCAAGGCATGCTCCCGTCGCCCCTATCCCTGTCGTCCGCACAAAACCCATCCGGTGCGCATACACCGGACGATCGCCCATACATCGAGCGCTTCTTCGGCTCGATCGCCTCGAGCCTTTCCTCCCGCCTGCCTGGCTACACCGGATCGAATCCGCGAGACATACGCCGCGCACTCGCACACCCCGGCGGCGACTTGCGGCTGTTCGTATCGTTGGCGGAGATCGAGGAACTCTTGAAGGCGGCCATCGCGACCTACAACGCCAGTCCTCACGACGGCCTGAATGGCCGTACGCCGCTCGAAGCCATGGAGTACTCGGTGCGCCGCAACGGCGCAATGCTGAGTTGGCTGCCCGAGGCCAAACGACGCACCCTGTGTCTGATGCAGACGCCCCGACGGGCAATCGTGCGCGGTTACCTCCACCAAGGGCAGCGGCCGCATGTCAACTTCTTCGGGGTGCGGTACACCAATTCGATGTTGGCGAGCACAGCCGCGTTCCTTGGTCAGAAACTTCGCATCTACTATCACAGCCAGGATCTGCGCGCGGTGCGCGCCTTCGGCGCGGATGGGGCGGAGATCGGCGTGCTCAAGGCCCAGGGCGCGTGGGGCGAGATCGCGCACGACCTGAAGCTGCGCCAGGAGATCCTGCGACTGCGCGGGCGCAAGCGCTTGACCAGCGCCCTCAGCCAAGATTTCCTGCAGGCGTACGTGCAGCACAAGCTCACCAAGGCCAAGCGCACGCGGCGCGCGGCCAGTGACATCACGCAGACGCTGCGCACCCTCGCAGCGGCGCCGACCAGCATTTCAGAGCTGCCGCCGCAGCCGCCGCACTCCGCGCAGATGACGGCGAGAGCGCAGGCGCCAGATGGGGATGCGCCCTCCCCGACTCGTCAGCGCGTCGAGCCCGAGCGCTTAAGCATCGGTAGCGGCTTCGTGGGTTCGATCTGATCCGTCCGGCTTGAAGTCACGATGAATGGAGATCGATCATGACCAGCAAGCCAACACCGCCCGCGTCGACATCGGTGGCCCGGCCGATCGACCCGACCTTGCACCCGATCGAGACCGGCAGCTACCGCATCGCCACCCCTGCCATTCAGGCGTTCTCGGATCTGGTTCAAAGGTGCCTGCGCTACCGCATACCCGGTGCGTTGACCTACGGGCCTTCTCGCATCGGCAAGACTCGCGCGATCGAATATCTTCGCCTACTGCTGGCTCAGACTCAGCCCAGGCTCACGACCTTTCACGCGCAGGCCGAACACAAACCGCGACACGCAGAGGGGCCCTTCTTCGCCAACCTCCTTGAGGCCGTCGGCCATCCCGAGCCTACCTGTGGTTCCAACCCGGCCAAGCGCATGCGTTTGATCAACAAGATCAAGGAGGCCTGCGCACGCAACGGTGGCGGCACGGTGGCACTATTCTGCGACGAGGCGCAGCGCTACGACGAGAACGAATACGAGTGGCTGCGCGACGTCCACGACCATCTGGATCGACTGCAGATCCGGCTGTTCACCTTCCTGGTCGGCCAGCAGGAACTGCTGGCCGTGAAGACCGCCCTGCAACGTGCGAAGAAGACGCAGATCGTCGCGCGGCTGATGGTCGAGGAACTCGCCTTCTTCGGCATCCGCAACGTGCGCGATGTGGCGACGAGCCTCAATGGCTACGATCAAACCTGTTTCCCGCGCACGAGCGATTGGAGCTTCACGCGCTTCTATCTGCCCCAGGCGGTGGCCGGCGGCTATCGCCTCGTCGACGATGCGCCGCTGCTGTGGGACGCGTTCGAGCAGTTGCACCACAGGCATGCCCTCCCCGGAACGCTCGAGATTCCGATGGAATCGTTCACCCGCGCGGTGGAGATCGTGCTCAAGGACAGCGCGTTGCACGATGCACCGGGCTGCCGGCCCGATGCTGCGCTATGGGACGTGGCCGTGCGCAGTTGCGGCTATATCCAGTCGCGTCAGGCGGTCGGCAATGCACTGGCGGCGATGGTCGCGTGACGTTGCAGCGCCGAAATGAAGGGGCCAGGGGCGTGACACTGCCGATTCTGACGCTGGATGAGCACGTGTTGGGCCCGCGCCTTGGATACGTGTTCCAGCGCAAGTGGCTCCAGCCGTATGAGTCGATGGTCGGCATGCTTTGGAAATTTGCTCACATGAACCGGCTGCCAGGGCTCCTCGTGGTGTCGCAGCTGAGCGGCCGGCTGATCGATCCCTACGAGGGTATCGTGCCGGCCGACATCGACGTCAAACGGGTCGCGCGCTTGCTTGGCATTCCCCGACACATCGTGGGCGAGAGCCTCTGTCATGCCGCGAACGACACGAGTAAGTTCCTGCGATTCTGCCCATGCTGCGTGAGCTCGGCGTATCACAGCCGGTTGTTCCAACTGGAGCGCCTTGCACGTTGCCCGATCCATGGTGAAGCGCTGCGCGATGTCTGTCGACATTGCGGTCGGCAAGCGGCCTACAGGCTCGATGCAATGTTGTTGGATGCGCCCTTTCGCTGCAAACACTGCCGCAGCTGGTATTCCCCTCTCGGATACGCACCCCAGGCGTTTGACAGATGCCTTGCGCCAAAGGCTCGCGCGGCGTTGACACGCGCTGCTATCGGTTGAGAGGCTTTTTTGCCCAGAAAGGTGCGCGTGACTTGGTCGACGCCGAAACAGCGGTATCACATTTACTTTCCAAATCGGCCAAGCCCTTGCTGGATGCGGCTTCGCGGCGCACAAGGCTCCTCTGACCGCGGGTAGTCACACTTTTACCGTCACGTTTGGAACGGACTCGCTTTCTTCTACGCGGACGGTATTCTTGCGGACGACACCGCACCTGCCCCGTGTGCTGCGCTGCCGACGACATCGGCCCCGTTCGAAGGCTCTCCACCGTATGGGTGATGCCAGCACCGGCGCGCCGGTGCAGTATGGCGAAGCAGATCACCGAGTCGCGTGGTCGAGGAGCCACTCCAATGAACCTGAGGCCATTGATCTCACCGCGGTTCGCTCGCATCCTTCTGTGCCTGCTGGTCACTTTGCTTGTTGGCGCATGGTCACAGCAAGTTCATGCGCAATGTGCGGTCCAGCAAGAGGAGGGCAACTGGGTCAACTCAGACCCCAATACACCGAGCCTGACGCGGGCTGTGTTGCGCTTCACCTGCCAAGATCAGGTGCTGAACGGCCAACCCTATCCTCCCGGTCCTCCGTGGCACATGCACCTGTGGGGCAAATGCCACCCGACGGATTGTGATTGGGGTGAGGTGGGTGCTGAGAACGTGACCATCGGAAGTCGGACCTACGTTCGCGCCACATTCAACCAAGGGTTTGCCACACGCCATGTGTATGCCGACATGTCGTTGTTCAGAACAGGGCAGTTGTGGATTTGGATGTGGACCGATTTTTCCGATCCAGGGCGGCCCGACTACGAATCGCAAAACTGGTTCGTCCGCCGTTGAAAGGCTGCGCCAGGAGGACATCACATGACGCTCGCCCGTAGTCAACTGAATATGGTTGTCGTTGCCTGTGTGTTCGCAGCAATCTCGGGGTGCTCGCATCTCGATGGTAGCGCTCGGCCCTCGTCGCAGATCGACACGGATCAAAGCGTTCGCGGTGCGACAAGCGGCATGGTGCGACCCACGGAGCTGCGGCCGTTTCCTGTGGACCGGCAAAACAGGTCGTACGCCACGTTGGAGGATCAATCTGAGAAGCCGCGCGGTGAGACCAAGGCCAAGCCCATCCAGGAGCCCAAGGCCAGACGCTGACAATCCTGGGGTGGGAAGCCAGCATCGATCCGGCGCGGTCGATGGGGTCCCCTCGTTTTCCGTGCACTCAGTGACGGTTCACAAGGCCAGCAACGGCGCGCGGGAGCTGGGTCGCAAGTCATTGATTTTCTTGATGTTGCTGTTCACTTTTCACCGGCGTATCGTCCCCTGCCCCACTGACGGAGGCGCGCGATGCAAGGCTGGCAGACGACATACTTGGGCATGCGCGAACTTCCGCGCGACATTAGCAGTTTCGAGCTGCAGGCGTTCTTCGCGGCGAATCTCTCAAGCTCGGGCTGGCATTGCACATCGGATTCCTGGGTTCTGTCGCAGTAGCGCCGCGAGGCCCAGCGAAGGCAGATTGCCGCCCGTCGTTCACAAGGCCAGGGAATAGAACTTTGATGCTGCAGACGAGCCTTGGCCTTCAGCGCAGTCGAACTGACCCTTCTTGATCATGTGCATCAGCTCGATGCCGGCAATGAGGAGAGCATCCATTTCCTGGGGTGTGCGGTGCAACAGATGCTCAGGGATAAGACGTCTTGCCCCCGACGCCCGCCCCTGACCATATCTTTGCTGCACCGCACACCCCCAACTTCTGGATGCTCTCACTGACTGGTCGCGTGATGCGTGTGCATTACTTCACGAATTCTGCGTAAAACTGCGGCGTTCGGATGGGTGCCGTATTCGATGCCCAGTGGTAAAACCCGGTAATCAAAAGTTCCTCGCTGCAATCGCCGTCATGAACCGCGCCCAATTCGCTCGCTCGAAATGGTCCACCCCAGAACTGGCCGTTACTGTCCAACAACTCGCACCCACCGAGTTCGCTTGGAAGGTGGTGGCGCGGCGGAACGGTCAACTTTCTGAGTGCGTTGCCGAAGCAACGGAGCGCTGTGCTGACTATGACGAGGCACTCGATTCCGGCTTTGTCGCCCTCAAGGAGTGGCGGGAGCGATAACAGTTGTTCGATGGGGCGGCGCCGGCGACGCTGCATGCGATCCCCGCAACACTGGCAAGCACCAACTAAACCTTGGCATCGGATCGCGTCAGCGGTTCGGTCCCGGCGCCGGCCTTCACACGCAAGGCATACGCCCTTCTGGGGATGGCGTGCCAACTGAGTCACAGAAACAATGCTGTGCATGTTCCGCATCGTCGTGCAAGAGAAGCGAGCCTTCGCCGGAGAGCCACCCTCCAGCGGCGCCCCTTTGCCTCAGGCCAACAAAGCGTTGTCCACGATCGATCCGCCTCCCGCACGACTGACCAGCCTCCAACTGCGTGAAGTCAGTGCCCAGTGGCGTCTGCGATCGGACATCGACCCCCAGACGGCATCACGTGTTGCCGACGTGCTGGATTGGCTGGCGGCGAAACGGGAGGCGCACCCGCCCGCCCGGTCTGCCGCCCATCAGCTACGTGCGAGCCTCTCGCAGTGGATGGGCTTCTGACGGTCGTGGCGCTTGAGCTGCGCGCGGTCTATCGACTGGCCCTCGAAACCCCCATCTGCCAGGCCCGCCGGCGAGTTGTCAACACGAGAGGTTGACATCCAACCAGCCTCCGCAGATTCTTGATCGCTCCGCCGACCGTCATCGTCCCGTTGTCGAACCATTCGGGAGCCGCCGAAATGACAACTGACTCCGACCCAGAACCTCGCCCGAGCACCGAGGGCCCAAGGCGCGGTGGCGAAACCCTTGTCTGGCACCCCTGGATCCGTGCGCTGGGGTAGCTGGCGAGCTCTGGCTCCTTCGCCCTCTGGCTGGCCACCGACTGGGAATTCATCGCTGGACCCGGCCTGACCGTCGGGACCGTGATCGCCCGTGCCATCTGGCTCGGAGAGCATCCATTTCCTGGGGGTGTGCGGTGCAACAAACGTTTAGGGGTAGGACGTCTTGCGAAGGCATTTCGCCGACACCCGTGCCTGAACCGGATCTTCGCTGCACCGCACACCCCCAACTTCTGGATGCTCTCCATGGATCGCTTTTCCGTGCTGCCGCGCAATGGAAAGAAGACTGTCGAAGTCTCCGCTGGCCCAGCCGGGCGCGCAACCCAGCACGACAAGGACATCGTGATCTATTGCATCTCGCAGCTGATGGCTGCGATGAATGCTGGTAAGGCGCCCAGCCCGATGGTTCGATTCACCGCATACGACTTGATGCTATCTACCGGGCGAGTCGGTAAGTGGTCGCCTGGCCTAGACGAGTACCAATGTCAACACGCTCCGGCACGAGACTGCCGACCCTCTACTGGTGAAATTTCCGGGCTGATATGGCCCGTTTTGTCAAGCGAGCGCGAGGTGTTTCCTCGCGAAGCTTCGCGACAGCCCATGGGGACGACGAAGTCTAAAAAGGCGTCACACCGGCACCTTGG